>CAZLFW010000014.1:0-20448 GCA_964559045.1 uncultured bacterium | reverse complement strand
CTCTCCTCTATCTCCTTTTTAAGAGGAGGCGTAATAATGTTGTTATTTTTGAATGATTTCAAATCTATAATTTCAATTTCAGGCATAGGCAGATTATTTACTCTTTTGGTTAAAACGTGAAGAATATATTTTTCGGTTTTTGCATTGTAATAACTGTTAACCGACGGTGTAGCTGATCCGAGAATAACAGTGGCGTCCCAAATTTTACCTTTCATAACAGCGGAATCTCTGCCGTGGTATCTCGGTTTGTCTTCCTGTTTGTAACTTTGTTCGTGCTCTTCGTCAACAATAATAAGACCGAGATTCTCTACAGGTGCAAAAAGAGCCGACCTTGCACCGACAACTATTCTGATTTTTCCGTTTTTAATATCTTTCCAAAGTTCCTGCCTGAAATTTTTTGTAATTTTACTGTGATAAACACCTATTTCATATTCGGGAAAACAGTTTGACAATATATATGCAATGTTGGATGTCAAAGAAATTTCAGGCACAAGATATATTACAGACTTTTCCAGTTTTAAGGCTTTTTCTATTGCTTTCAGATAAATTTCCGTTTTTCCGCTTCCTGTAACCCCGAAAATAAGGTGAACGTTAAAATTGTGGGAGCCGATGCCGCTTTCTATCTTTTTCCATGCGGTTAGTTGTTCTTCACTTAGCTTTTCTGGCCTTTCATAGGTAAAAGCGGTATCAAAAGTTTCAGGGACAAGGTATTTGTTTTTTTCAACAATTGAAATCAAATTATTTTTAAGAAATTTGTTAAAATCCCTCCCTATCTTTTTCTTTGCTGTTTTAAAAGGTAAAAGGGAAAATTTTTCAAAGACGGAAACAAGCTCTGCATTGTGATGCGTTTCAAGCTTTACGAATTTAATATTTCTCGATTTTACAGACTTCTTTTCCAAAGAAATAACATTTTTCTCCATTAATTCATTCAAAGTTGTCAAGAAAAAAGGCACATCCCTTTGCAGCTTTTTTACCGACATTCCTTCCAATATTTTATTTATGAGACCTTTTTGCCGCTCCGTAAGAATGGTGTTATCCGTTTCTTTAACTGTTATTTTATAGTTGTCAGTTGAAAAAGAAGGAAGAGCATTAAAAACTATCTGCCCCAAAGGCACAACATAGTAGTCAGACATCCATTCAAGAAAATCAAAATCTTTTTCAGAAAGCAAAGGCAGAGAATCTATAACATCGGTTACCTCTTCAACATTATATGAAAATTCCGATTCAACAGCTGAAAATTCTTTTATTACAAAGCCTTGTCTAAGTTTTTTCCTAAACGGCACCAAAATTCTTCTGAACTTTAACGATACTTTGAGAAAGTCAGGTTTCCTGTATGTAAATGAATCAAAAATATTAACATTAAATACAACTTTTAAATACAACTTTTCTCCTTTGTATTGATAAACATATAAAGCTCGATTATTGCCGAATTAATAAAAAAGTGCTTAACCGTTACTCTTTTCTCATTATTGCATCCTTTAAGCGTGATAAGTATACGATATATTCGTTCAAAGTTCAAGATTAGATTAGGATATGGGATTTAGGGATTAGGATTTAGTAAAAAATTTATTTTGGCACTTATATTGCGTTTCGTTTTTTCAATTTGGCACAATAATTTTTTAAGGAGGTAATAATGAATTTCGAATTACCAGAAGAGATTAGAACTTTAAGGGAAATGGTAAGCGATTTTGTTGCAAACGAAATAACTCCCTATGCGGATCAGTGGGATGAAGAGCATTATTATCCGAGAGACCTTATAAAAAAAATGGGTGAGCTCGGTTTTTTCGGATGTTTGATAAGTGAAGAATACGGCGGAAACGAAATGGGTTTTTTGGCTCAAACAGTTTTAACCGAAGAATTGGCAAGAGGAAGCAGTTCTCTCAGAGTTGCTGTTAACTGCAACAGTGCAGGAACTGCTTTTGAAATTTTACATCAGGGCACGGAAGAAGCAAAAAAGAAATATATTCCCAAATTAATGACCGGCGAATACCTCGGAGCTTTTGCAATCACCGAGCCCAATGCAGGCTCAGACACAATGGCAATGAAAAGCACAGCAGAAGACAAAGGAGATTATTTTCTGCTTAACGGTGCAAAAACATGGATTTCAAACGCCCAAGTTGCTGATGTTGCAATTGTGTATGCCTATCATGACAGAAGCTTGAAAAGTAAAGGATTGTCAGCTTTTATCCTTGACTGTAAACAAGACGGCGTTACAACAACAGCTTTGGACAAAATGGGAACAAGGTCTTCACCCACAGGTGAAATAATAATGGAAAACGCCAAAGTTCCCAAAGAAAACCTTCTTGGAAATCTGGGAGACGGTGTTAAAATAATGTTTACTTCTCTTAACCAAACAAGAATGTTCACAGCAGCAGGTGCAATAGGAGTTGCTCAGGCATGTCTTGATGTTGCTACACAATATCTCACAGAAAGAGAGCAGTTCGGCAAACAGGTGGGACAGTTCCAGATGAACCAGGACCTTATAGCTCAAATGGCTGTTGAGCTTGAAGCTGCAAGGCTCTTAACCTATAAGGCAGCATGGCAGAAAGACCAAGGAATGATTAACAATACAAAAGAAACTTCTTATGCAAAATATTTTTCAGGTTTGGTTGCACAAAAAGCTTCTCACTCGGCAATGAAAATACTCGGTGCTTACGGCTATTCCACCGAATATCCCGTTGCAAGATTATACAGAGACGCTGTTCTCTACCAGATAGTTGAAGGAACGGAAAATATCCAAAAATGGATAATTGCACTTGACCAATTAGGTTACAGAAAAGCAAACAAATAGTCTGTAATTTTCTGCTGAAGCGGCTTATTTGTTAAGCCGCTTCCCCCTGTTTTAGTTCAAAATTGAATTTAGGATATACCCTAATTAAATTCGAATATCGAAATTCGAAATACGAAACAAAATTAGTTCAAGGTTCAAAGTTATAACACATTGTAATTTATAGTAATACAATTTTCCACTTGAAATGACATCTGAAATATTCTTAAGTTGTTGTTATTAAAGTATCTTTCAACGTTAAAATATGAACGCTGAACTGTAAACTTGTATAAGACTTTGCATAATAAAAGGTAGCAAAATTTTATAAAATAAATATATATATATATGTAAAAACAAGTAGTTATAATGGATTCTTCCCCTTCGCCATGCTCAGGGTCAGAATGACTTTTTTGGGGTCATTCTGAAGGAGCGCAGCAACTGAAGAATACATAAATTATTAATATTAAATAATAAAAATTTTAGCAACAGATGAAAACACTGTGCAAAGGTCTTATACAAGTTTACGGTTCAACGTTCATAGTTCAACGTTGAAAAATATCTTAATAACAATAAGTTAAGAATGCTGCAAATGTCATTTTAAGTAGAAAATTGTATTATTACAAGAAAGGAGCTTTATATGAAAATATTAATAGTTGAGGATGAAGAAAAAGTTGCATCATTTGTAAAAAAGGGATTTGAAGAAGAAGGTTTTTCCGTTGATGTCGCTTTAAACGGTGAACAAGGAGAATCTTGCATATTAAAAGATAACTACGATATTATTATTCTTGACATAATGCTTCCGGGCAAAGACGGCAATGAAATCTTAAATACAATCAGAGAAAAAGGAATAGACACACCTGTGATTATGCTCACAGCAAAAGATGAAATAAGCGACAAGGTTGAATCTTTTTCAAAAGGTTGCGATGATTACCTTACCAAACCTTTTTCATTTGAAGAGCTCCTTTTGAGGGTAAGAGCGATTTTAAAAAGAAAGGGTGGTAAGGATGAAAAAGACTCGACAATTCTCTCTTTCGGCGATATGCAGCTTGACCTTATTAAAAGGGTTGCTATCCGAGGAGGAAAAGAGATAGAGCTCACCACAAAAGAATTTGCTCTTTTGGAGCTTCTCATGAAAAATCCTAATAAGGTGTTAACAAGGTCCGAAATATCGCAGAAGGTTTGGGAATATGATTTTGATACTTTAACCAATATAATTGATGTTTACATAAATCATTTAAGAGCAAAGGTTGACAAAGGCTTTGACAAAAGACTTATTCACACGATTAGAGGAGTGGGATATATACTTTCCGAGAGGTAATTTTTGAAAACTAAATCAAAACTGGTATTGCTTCTTATTTTCTTTTTTACAATGGTTATAATTTTTTTTTCAGGAAGCATATACTATTTTATGAAGCAGGAATTATATAAATCCGTAGATGGCAAGCTTTTGTCAATTGCTGAAATATCTTCTGATTCTCCTTTTCTGTTATACAATGCGGAAGTTCCGCAGAAGCTGAAAAGTCTCTATAACAATCCGAATATACAGCACAGCGGTTCGGTATTGAGAATACTTGACACAAGCGGTAACATAGGCTCTAATCTTAACGATTTCAATGTGAAAGACCTTCCTGTTAAAAAAGAAACAATTAAAAAAGCCTTAAACGGTTTTATGGTAATAGAGAACTACCATTTGGAAACGGTAAAATATCCCGTTAGAGTGTTAACCTATCCGGTTATCTCCAACGGCTACGTGATAGGCATAATACAAGTGGGGACATCTCTCGAATTTGTCATAGAGTCTTTGAAAAAACTTTTGATTATATTGGGAATTTCAATTCCGCTATTAATATTGATAACGATTTTTTTCGGCTATTACATAATGGATAAGGCTCTTGAGCCTATTAGGCGTATAACTGCAAAAGCAAAGAAAATATCCGCTGAAAATTTGGATGAGAAAGTTGGTGGAAATTTGCCAGACGATGAAATAGGCGAGCTTGCTTCAACATTCGACAATATGATCGGCAGGCTGAAACTCTCTTTTGAAGAGCTGAATCAGTTCAGTGCTGATGTTTCACATGAGCTGAGGACTCCTCTTACGGTGCTTCAGGGTGAGGTTGAGGTTGCACTTAGAAGCGGGAGAAGTGCCGAAGAATACAGAGAAATATTAAAAAGCAATCTCGAAGAGATTAAAAGACTGCATAAAATAGTGGAAACCTTACTCTTTTTATCAAAAGCAGAGTCAGGGAAAATAGTGTATAATCTAAAGGATATAGATTCGTTGGAATTGATTCTGTCAATAATAGGCACGTTAAAAGCATTGATAGATGAAAAAAACATTAAAGTTAACATAGCGGGAGAGCCGGGAATTAATATAAAAGGTGATGAAAATCTTTTGAAGCAAATGTTTTACAATATCATTCATAATGCGGTTAAATACAATAAACAGGGTGGGCTGCTGAATATCTCCGTTAAAGAATCGGATGATATTGTTGAGTTTGTTATTGAGGATACGGGATGCGGTATTCCGGAAACACAGCTTGAAAATATTTTTCGCAGATTTTACAGAACGGATAAATCAAGGGTTAGAAAGGAAGGCGGGTTCGGTTTGGGGTTGAATATTGTGAAAAAAATAGCGGAAATTCATAATGTGAAAATAAATGTTGAAAGCACGCCTAACATTGGAACCAAATTTGTTATTCAGTTTTCAAAAAAATAGTCCGGAGAGCAGTTATGCTGAAAATAGACGGTATAGAATCTTATTACGGAAAGATACAAGCTTTAAAAGGAGTTAGTTTTCATGTTGAAGAGGGTGAAATAGTATCTCTGATAGGTGCAAACGGCGCAGGCAAAACAACCACTCTGCTTTCAGTAAGCGGAATTGTAAAACCGAAAAAAGGAAAGATATATTTTAAAGGTGAAAGAATAGACACTCTTTCGCCTGATAAAATAGTTATGCTGGGAATCTCTCAAGTGCCTGAAGGAAGAAGAATTTTCCCGTATCTGACAGTTAGGGAAAATTTGAATCTCGGAGCATATTTGAGAAAAGACAAAGCTGGTGTCAAAGAAGACTTGGATAAGGTATTCAATTTTTTTCCAATATTAAAAGAACGTATAAATCAAGATGCAGGAACTTTAAGCGGAGGAGAGCAGCAGATGCTGGCAATAGGCAGAGCATTAATGTCCAAGCCGAGAGTTTTGCTGCTTGACGAGCCTTCTCTCGGGCTTGCTCCCAAAATAGTTGATTTGATATTTAATATTATTTTGGAAATTAATAAAAACGGAGGGACAATTCTCCTTGTTGAGCAGAATGCCAATATGGCTCTTAAAATTTCAAACAGAGCTTATGTCCTTGAAACAGGAGCTGTTAAGCTTGAAGGGAATGCAGAAGAATTAATGAACAACGAAGAAGTTAAAAAAGCGTATCTTGGCGAATCGTAGCGGTATTATGAGGCTGAATAGGTTTCTTGCTCATTGCGGAGTAAGCTCGAGAAGAAAGTGCGATGAGATAATTTTTTCCGGACAAGTGAAAGTTAACGGCATTACCGTTAATACTCCGGGCTTTACCGTTAATCCGGAAAAAGATTCCGTTACTGTTGGCGGTAAAATCATAATTCCCGAAAGCAAAGTCTATATTGCTCTAAATAAACCTGCAAATGTGCTTTCCACATTAAAAGATGATTTTGGAAGAAAAATAATAACATCTCTTATTGAAAACGTTAAAGAAAGAATATATCCCGTTGGAAGGCTTGATTATGACGTTGAAGGAATTATTTTGCTAACAAATGACGGAGAGCTTTCCAACAGGCTTATACATCCGAGGTATAAAGTTGTAAAAACCTATATTGCAACTGTTAACGGTATTTTTAACGATAAAAAAAGGAAAATCCTTGAAAAAGGCGTTGAAATAGACGGAAAAAAAACATTGCCTGCAAAATGCAGAATAATCAAATCGAGCCTAAAAGAGTCGGTAATTGAGCTGAAAATCAGAGAAGGAAGGAAAAGACAGGTGAAGAACATGTTTAGTGAAGTTGGCAATCCTGTTAAAAAATTAAAGAGAATTAAATTCGGTCCTGTTTCACTTAAAAATCTTGAGTCGGGAAAATGGAGATTTTTAACAAAACATGAAGTGAGATTGTTAAAGAAAATAACCGATTTAACGTAGATTTTTTCTGTAAATTCTAATGTATCTCCTGTGTTCCTTATAAGTTTTTGAAAAAGAGTGAGACCCTTTGCCTGTGGAAACAAAGTATAAAAAATCGGTTTTTGCAGGATTCAACACGCTTTTAATTGCGGATAATCCGGGATTTCCAATTGGTGTCGGAGGCAATCCGTAGTTAAGATACGTGTTGTAGACAGTATATTTTTTCAAATCTTTTTTGGTTAAATAACCTTTAAAATTTTTCCATATTCCGTAGATAACAGTGGGGTCGCTTTGAAGTTTCATGCCTTTTTTCAATCTGTTAAAAAATACCGATGCAATTAAAGGCATTTCTGATTTTTTGTAAGTTTCTTTCTGTATTATTGAAGATAATATTATTATTTCGTTTAACGTCAAATATGTGTTGCTCTTTTTAATTTCAGGGATAACTTTTTTAATAAAATTATTATTCATGGTTTTTACTATTTTTTCCGCATCTTCATTTTTATAGAAACGGTATGTATCCGGAAACAGGTAGCCTTCCATTGAAAAACCGTTGTTTAGAAAATTTTTTATTCTTCTCTTGTCAAAACAGAACTCAACAAATTTGTTTTTATCTCTGATTACTTCTTTTTTTTCTAAAATTTCCGCTATTTCATATATGTTAAGTCCTTCGGGAATCAAAACTTTGTATAAATATATTTTCCCTTTTGCAAGTATGTCGAGAATATCGAAATAACTGAGTCCTTTGTCAAACTTGTATTCTCCTGATTTCAGATTTTTTTCGTTTCCTGTTAATTTTACGAGAATATAAAAAATATTGTGAGCAGGCACGATTTTTTTATCTTCAAGTAAGTATGAAATGATTTTGGCTGTGCTGTTTTTCGGGATTTTGATTATTACCGTTTTATTGTTTATTGGATAACGTTTAAGATAAATATAAAAAACAGATGATAATATCGCTATGAAAACCATGAAGAAAAGAAAGGTGAAAATAATTTTTTTCATTATGATTTTTCACTGCTGTTACTGAATTGAAGATAGCTATTGAGAATTAATGCAGCGGAAATTTTGTCTTTTAATGTTTTTTGTTTAATGTGCTTTATTTTATTGCTTTCTCTTAACACTGATTCCGCTTCTTCAGTTGTGAGCCTTTCATCCCATAGAATAACTGGAATATCCCACCTGTCTCTTATTTTATAATAAAATTTTTTTATAAACCTGCTCATTTCGTTTTCAGTATCATCCATATTCAAGGGATAGCCCACAATAATTTTTTTTATATTGTGCTTTTTTATGAATTTATCAAAAAAAATCAGGTCTTGTTTCAAACCTTTTCTTGTAAAGCTTGCCAACGGCTGCGATATGGTGCCTGTTTCATCGGTTATTGCAATTCCTATATATTTTTTCCCTATGTCAAGTCCCAAGATTCTCATTAGTTAAACAACGCTTCTATAAATTTTTTAGGTTCGAATTTTTTTAAGTCGTCAATTTTTTCACCCACTCCCACATATCTTATGGGAAGATTAAACTCGTTGCTCACTCCAACGACAATGCCTCCTTTGGATGTGCCGTCAAGCTTTGTTAGCACAATGCCTGTGACATTTATGGCTTCATGAAAGAGTTTTGCCTGACTCACTGCGTTTTGTCCCGTGTTTGCATCAAGAACAAGGAGCACCTCGTGAGGTGCTTCGGGAATAACTTTTTTAATAACTCGCACCATTTTTTTTAACTCTTCCATTAAGTTTATTTTTGTATGAAGTCGTCCCGCAGTATCTATTAAAAGAATATCAATGTTACGAGCTTTGGCGGCATTAACCGCATCATAGGCAACAGCGGACGGGTCCGCTCCGTGTTTCTGCTTGATTATCTCAATATCGGCTCTTTTTGACCACTCTTCCAACTGCTCTATTGCAGCGGCTCTGAATGTGTCAGCAGCAGCAACCATTACCTTTTTACCAGATTTTCTGTATTTGTTTGCAAGTTTTCCTATTGTGGTTGTTTTGCCTGTGCCATTTACTCCTATTACGAGGATAACAAAAGGTTTTTTATCAAACATTAGCTCAGTATGATTTTTATTTAAAATAGCTGTCATTTCCTCCCTGATTATTTCTCTTACTTCCGATGAGTCGTCAAGTTTTCCCCTGCTGATACTTTCTTCAACCTTTTCAATTAACTCAAATGTGGTTTTTACACCTACGTCGCTTGCAACAAGGAGCTCTTCTATCTGCTCTATTATATCTTCGTCAAGCTCTTTTTTCCCAAGAATAATCCTGTCCAGTTTTGAAATGAAATTTTTTCTTGTTTTGGAAAGCCCTTGCTTGAGAGATGATAATTTTGAGAAGATACCTTTCTTCTTTTCCCGCTTCTTCTGAGTGTTCGCTATTTTTTCAATGGTTGAGAGAATCTCTGATATTTCCCGTTCCCTTTTTTTTTTCTCTTGAATTTCCTTAACCAAATCTTTTATTTCTTCTTCTATGCGCTTTTTGGCAAGTTCGAGGTTTTTCTTTTTATCTTTAACTTCTTCTGTATCGAGTTTTTTATCTTTTTTGTTAAATAAAAATCCGAAAAGTTTACCCATGTATATTCACCTCTGTAATTATTTTAAATTATTTTAAAAAATTAGCATCTAATAAAAAGTCTTATTTTTTATTTTAGAAACAAAATAAAAATTGACCTTTCACATAAAATTCATTATATCGAAATAATAAAAAAAATTCAATTACTAAAATTGGATGTGGTATTAATATGTTTACCGATACAATAAATTTTAAGGAATGAAAATAACTAAAATATGAAATATAAAATAGCGGTAGTTAAACTGGGGTGCCCTAAAAATGAGGTTGATGCCGAAGTCCTTTGCGGTGAACTGATTAAAAACGGATTTTGCTTAACTTCCGTCATTGATGATGCGGATATTGCAGTTATATTTACATGTTCATTCATTAAAGATGCTGTTTCAGAAGCAATTGATACAATACTTGAAATCTTGCAAATGCAAAAAAGGGTTATTGTTACAGGATGTCTGGTCAGCAGATACGGAGAAAAAACGCTGGAAAAACTTTTGCCCGAGGTTGAGCGATTTTTCGGAACATACAATTTTACTGATATTGTGGAATACCTCAGATTCGGTAAAACCACCTCTAATGTTTCTTCAAAATTCATATATTCAAGTGAGAACGAAAGAAGTATAAATTTTGAATATGCTTATGTTAAAATTTCAGAAGGATGTTCCAATAGGTGCAGTTTTTGCACTATCCCAACGATTAAGGGAAATCTTTTTTCAAGGGATATGAAGGATATTATTGAAGAGATTAAAATTATTTCTTGCGAGCAAAATATTAAAGAGATTATTTTAATCTCTCAAAATACAGGAGATTACGGCAAAGATTTAAAAAACAGGACCAATATTAACAAATTGATTGAAAATATTCTTAATATCAATGAAATAAACTGGTTAAGGGTTATGTATATCTATCCCGATGCAATAAACGATGAGTTTTTGGAGCTCACTAAACATGAAAAATTTTGTAACTATCTTGAAATGCCTGTTCAGCACATTGACAATGAAATATTAAAATCAATGAATCGTAAATCAGGAGAAAAAAGTATTAGAAAAATTCTCGACAAAATCAAATCAGAATATCCCGATATTTTTTTAAGAACAAGTTTGATTGTGGGATTTCCGGGAGAAACCGAAAAACAGTTTGAAAAGTTAGTTGATTTTATAAAGGAATACAGGTTTTACAATCTTGGTTGTTTTGTTTTTTCTCCGGAAGAAGGCACCAAAGCTTTTGATTATGATTCTTGTGTGCCTGAAAATGTTGCAAAAGAAAGATTTGACATAATTATGGAGGAGCAGAAACAGGTTGCTTTTGAAATCAATTCCACTTTAACAGGCAAGGTTTTTAAAGTTAATATTTCAGGTTATTCTGATGAAACAGATTTACTGCTTCAAGGCAGGACAGAGTTTCAAGCACCCGATATAGACGGTAAAGTTTACATAACAGAAGGTTTTATTGAGTCCCCAGGTTTTTACAATGTAAAAATATCTGATTTCAAAGAATACGATTTATTGGGTAAAATAGTTTAAAATAATCAAATATTAAAGGAGAGTATAGGTGGAGAAGAAAAAGGAGCTTACAACCACTCTTGAAAATTATCTCAAATCAATAGGGGAAATTATTTCGGAAAAACAAGTTGCAAGGGCAAAGGATATTGCCGAAAAACTGGGGGTTACCCTGTCAACGGTTACTTTAACCCTTAAAATTTTACATGAAAAAGGTTTTATAGATTATAAACCGTATCATTATGTAACACTTACCTCTAAAGGAGAAAATCTTGCAAAACAGCTTATGAAAAAAGAGAGGGTGCTTGTTAGTTTCTTGGAGGAGGTGCTTGACATTTCCGAATCAGATGCTGAAAAAATTGCTTGTGAAATGGAGCATTCGGTGTCTGATGATAATCTTGAAAAATTTCAACAATTTCTTGTTTTTCTTGATAATTGTCCTCTTGGAGGCACCGAATTCAAAAGGAGATTCGAGGAATTCAAAGTAAGTGATAAGGATTACCTTAAAAATTGCGAGGAATGTATAAGTTCGTGCCTTGAAAATTATCTTTCCGAAAATAATAACGGCATTTATCTTGAAAATTCTGTTACCACACTTGATAAAATTCCCATAGGTGAAAAAGCAGAAATTCAAAAAATAAGAAGAAATCCTTTGCTTGCAAGAAGGTTTTGCGAAATGGGTGGAATTTCAGGAACAATTGTAAGAGTTGAAAAAGTTGCGCCGCTCGGAGACCCTATAAGCATTAAAATAAAAGGAAGTGAAATTTCCATAAGAAAGGAAGAAGCACAGAATATTATTGTAAAAAAAGTTTGACAATTTCAAATAATTTTACTACCCACATTAAAACCTTTAATAATCGGCAATTGTGAAAGGAGAATTAAATTAATGAGACATGACGGAAGAAACAATTATATGATAAGACCCATTAAAATTACCAAAGAGTATATTAAATATCCCGAAGGCTCCATACTTATTGAAATGGGCAATACCAAAGTAATTTGCAATGTAACCGTTGAAAATAAAGTTCCTCCATTTCTTAGAGGGAAAAACAGCGGTTGGATAACAGCGGAATACTCAATGCTTCCGAGATCTACGGAGCAAAGGAAAATAAGAGATTCCGTAAGAGGAAAAGTGGACGGAAGAAGCCATGAAATACAGCGTCTCATAGGCAGGTCAATGAGGGCTGTTGTTGACCTTGGAAAAATAGGTGAGAGAACTTTATGGATAGATTGCGATGTTATTCAAGCTGACGGAGGCACAAGGACAGCCTCCATTACAGGTGCTTTTGTCGCTTTGCACATGGCTGTAACAAAATTGGGATTAAATGAAAATCCAATTAAAGATTTTATTGCAGCGGTTAGCGTAGGCATGGTTAACGGAGAGGCAATGATTGACCTTGATTACATTGAGGATTCAAATGCGGAAGTTGATATGAATTTTGTTATAACCGGCAAGGGTGAATTTGTCGAAATACAGGGAACCGGCGAAGAACGTCCTTTTACATGTGAAGAATTTGACAAAATGAAAAATTTGGCATTAAAAGGTGCTGCAAAGATAATTGATTTGCAGAAAAAGCTTCTTGGATTATGAAAATAATTTTTGCAACCAAAAATAACGGTAAGGTTAAAGAGTTAAAAAAACTTTTCAAAGAAAACGGGCTTGAGAATATAGAGCTGTTAAGTTTAAACGACTTGGGTGAGAATGTTGCAATAGAAGAGACCGGTAAAACTTTCGAAGAAAATGCAATTATCAAGGCTGAGGCTATTTTTAAAAAGTTTCAAATGCCTGTAATTTCAGACGACTCAGGTTTAATTGTTAAGGAGCTGGTAGATAAACCCGGCATTTTTTCCGCAAGATATGCTGGAAAAAATGCCACTGATTTTGAGAATAATTCAAAGCTTCTTAATGATGTGAAACACTTGGATAACAGAGAAGCTTATTTTGAATGTGCTTTGGTGTATATGGATAAAAACGGTAAAAAATTTTTTGCAAATGAGAAATGTTACGGGGAAATTATTGACGAGCCGAGAGGGACAAACGGATTTGGCTACGACCCTGTTTTTTTTCTGAGAGAGTTCGGTAAAACAATGGCTGAAATGGATTCCGAGATGAAAAATAAAATCAGCCACAGGGGCAAGGCTTTTAAAAAACTTGCTAAGTTTTTAAAAGGATAATATCTGCATAATTTTAAAAACATCTTTAATAATAAACAAAGTATTGTAAGTTAAATGATAGAAATTTTAAATGCGGAGAAAAATAATGGAAAAGATTTCTTTTGTAATACCTGTATATAATGAGGAGGAGAGTATTACCCCTCTTTATGAAAGTATAAAAGAGGTTGTTGATGCTAACGGGTATAATTATGAAATAGTAATGGTTGACGACGGAAGCACTGATAACAGTTTGAATATTTTAAAAGAACTTAAAAAAAAAGATACAAATCTCAAAATTGTTGTTTTTGAAGAGAACAGGGGGCAAAGTGCTGCATTTGATGCTGGTTTTAAAACTGCAACAGGTGAATTGGTAATTACAATGGATGCAGACTTGCAAAATGACCCTAAAGATGTTCCTAAGATGTTGGAGTTATCTGAATTTTATGATGTTGTGTGCGGATTCAGAGCCAAAAGGCAAGATAATTTTATAAGGAGAATAAGCTCTAAAATAGGAAATTTCATTAGAAACAAATTAACAAACGATACAATAATTGATACTGGATGTTCTTTGAAAGTTTTCAGAAAAAAGTATCTTGACAAATTGAAAATGTTCAAAGGGATGCACAGATTCCTTCCTACTCTTTTAAAACTTGAAGGAGCAACTGTTTATCAGATTGAAGTTAGTCATCATGAAAGAAAGTTTGGTGAGTCCAAATACGGGCTCGGAATAAAAAAAAGAGCGTTTACCGCTCTTTTGGACCTTTTTGCAGTGAGATGGATGATAAGCAGGCACATAGATTATAAAATAAAAGAAATACTTTAAAAATATTTACATGAATTTTATAACGGAGTTGATATGAATATAAGTAAAATTTGGCTTGCAATAGGATTTTTCGGACAATTTTTATTTGCAATGAGATTTATTGTCCAGTGGATAGTTTCTGAAAAGAGAAAGGAGAGTGTTATTCCCGTATATTTTTGGTATTTCAGTCTTGCAGGGGGGATGACCTTATTAAGTTATGCAATATACAGAAAAGACCCTGTGTTTATTCTCGGACAGGGGTTGGGGCTTTTTATTTATATCAGGAATCTAATGTTTATACACGGTAAAAAATACAATAAAAAAGAGGGAGATTAACTCCCTCTTTTTTGTGTATTTTATTATTCTTTAATATCGTGCATAACTCTTAAACAAGCGTTTGCTTTTTTAATGTCTTCTTCCGTGAGCTTGTCTGCCATAGCATTAGATACTATAACATTAACAATCATATTTAAAGGTGCAAGAATCAATGCCGAACTTGTTGCAGGCATGATGCCGTGAGCGCCGAAGAAAGGAACTTTGTTAATCCAACCGATCATGGCAATTATAGCACCGATAAGACCCACGAGAGCTCCTGCCAATGCACCGTATTTGTTGGTTTTACCATACCATACTCCGAGAACCATAAGAGGGAATATGGATGAACCGGCAATAGCAAAAGCCATAGCAACTATTTGTGCAATAAGTGCAGGTGGATGCAAACCGGTAACAATAACTATAGCAACGAGAACAGCGGTAAATATCCTTGCCATTTTAATTCTTTCCGCTTCAGTGGAACTTGGCTTGAAAACAGTGGCATACCAGTCGTGAGCAATAGCTGCTGCACCTGCAACCATGAGACCTGCAACAGTTGACAGACCTGCAGCAAGAGCACCAGAAGCAAGATAACCCATAAATCCTATACCGAGTCCGGCTCTTTCAGGAGCAGACAAGATAATAATATCGGCAACTTTTTTGCCGCCAGCAGGATTAAAGTAGTGGCCTAATGCTGCGTAAGCAGGTGATGACCAGTAAAGCAAGCCTATGAAGAAAAGCCCCCAAACAACTGACTTTCTTGCAACATCTTCGTCTTTAACAGTGTAAAACCTAACAAGAATGTGAGGCAAGCCTGCGGTCCCAACCATAAGGGTAAACACAAGTGCAACAAACTGATAAAAATTACCTTTTGCCCATGGAGTTGTATAGTAAGCAACGTAGTGGGCTTTATCAGCAGCATTTGCAATATAGTTGGATATAAGCGAGCCGTATTCTATCTGAGGTAAAATTCCGGGAGTGCCGAGAGTTTTGGCATATTTGTTAAACATGATAAAAAGTGGAAGCAAGAAACCAGTGATAAGAACAATATATTGAATCTGCTGGTTTTTGGTAACACCTTTCTGACCAGACATAAGCATATATACAAGAACTATACCTGCTGCAAAGAAAACAGATGCTTTGTAACCCATACCGAAAATCCAACCTGATATGAGAGCAATACCTTTGAACTGTGCTGTAGAGTATGTAATGGCGATAACCACTGTAACAAGAGCAACAATTAATCTAACTGGGTGAGAGTTATATCTGTCACCGATAAATTCAGGAATTGTGAATTTACCGAATCTTCTAATTTGTGATGCCATGAGACATAACAGAAGAACGTAACCGCCTGTCCAACCAATGATATAAGCAAGTCCGAACCATCCTTTTAAGTAGAGAAGACCTGCAACACCCATGAAAGAAGCTGCACTCATCCAGTCGGATGCTATAGCCATACCGTTACCAACTGAGCCGATACCTCTTTCTGCAACCCAGTAACCTTCGGTAGTCTTAACTCTCATCATCCAACCAACGACAAAATAAAGAAGAATAAAACCTATCATAATAATGGCAGGGATTAATTTGAAACCGAATTTTAACTGAAAAATTTCCTGACCTGCTTTGTAGCTACCTGCGAATGACAGAGTTGCAAAACTTAAAATAAAAATTAAAACAGATAAAATAATGAATGGATTAAGTCTTTTTTTTATCATATTACTCCCCCTTTTTTACTAAAGTATTCCAAAGCTTAACAAACAGAGCACACAACAGTATGTAACCCATGGTGCTGCCTTGAGCAACAAGCCAGTAGTGAGCAGGGAAACCGAGAATTTTAAAATGGCATAAAAAGCTTTGTGTGCCGTCAGGACCGCCGGTAAGAGCAATAATGATAGGTGTTAAAAATGTGCAAAAGAACCAGAGAATAAGAACTGTTCGAGCAGCTTTAACCTCGTTTTTGACATGCTCTCTGTGGGGATTAAAAAAACTAATGTCTATAATTTTTTCTTTTTCCATACTTCCCTCCTAAAATAATTTTTACTCGAAATAAAATAAAACTTTTTTCACCTCCTTTCCTAATGAAGTTTCAGAATAATAGAATATAAATATGTTATAAAAATAGCATCTTGTCCCTCATAATACAACGTTTTACAAATGTCAACATAAAATTTTTTTTGTATAAAAAAACTGGAAAATTAATCGCTTTAATGTAAAATTATATTATTTAAAATTAATTTGCAATAAATAGAATAATTTTAGATTTTATAACAGGAAACGTTATATGGATAGAAGTTTATATATTCAATTTGCATTTTTTTAGAAAAGTTTCTTAAACGTTACTGTCTGTAGTTGAAATCACATTTGGTGAAATTTTTTAAAAAATATCCACACTTAACTACGCATGGGCATGTTTTTTAATTTCGTTAAGCTTTTCAAAGGTTAATTCGTCAGGAGCGGTTGGAAGTATCTTATTGTTGTGAAAAAGAGGTTCTTCCGTTAGGTTGTATTTTGAAACCTTAACGCTGTCTTTCCAAAGTTCCGTATGAGGAATGGGTGAATATTCCGCCAATTTGATTTTTACGTTGTATCTTTTTGCAAAGTTTACGGAATCAATAATGTCTTCGATAGTTTGATAAGGCAGTCCCACAAGAAGGTATACTGATATGTTTTCTTTTGTGAATCCTGCTTTTTTTAAATTTTTTACCGCATTGACAAAACTTGAGTTATCGGTTTTGTATCCTAATTTTTTTTGAAGTTCTTCATTAGCCGTTTCAAGGCTAAGTCTAATGTCCACAATCCCTGCTTCTTTCATGGTTTCCGCTACCTCTTCCGTGATTTCCGAAACATGCAAACCGTTGGGGCAATAAAATTTTACGGGAAGATTTTCCTTGAAAATTTTTTTCATTAACGGGATAAAGTGTTCCCCTTTGTTGATTAGTAATGCGTCGTCATAAAAAGCAAAATTTTTAATTTTAAGTTCATTGTGGTAATATAAAATTTCATTTAAAACATCATCATTGCTGCGAGTTGTAAATTTTTCGTTTAAAAATCTGTTTGCACAATACATACATGAAAATGGACATCCGTAAGAAGTGTAAATAGGAGCGAAATAATTTTTTTCATACACATCAAGGGGTAATCTTTCGGTAATTACATTTTTAATGCCGAGTATTTTGCAAACTTCTTCAATTGTTTTAACAATAAAATCGGCACCTGAAAATCTTTTTGCATGTTCCGTGCAAAGGTTGACATATATTCCGCCTAATATGATTTTTGCCTTTGGAAAAAATTTTTTTAACATGGAGATTGATTCAAACACTCCGAGATACCAGTAGGTCATTATTGACGTTATAATTATAAAATCAGGTTTTTCCGTATAATTGCCTAATATGCCTGAAATTTTTTCTTCAGGCATGCCGAAACGGTGAAATTTCCTTGAAATATGAGACAAACAGGCAGGTTTTTTAACTTCTTTTTTTATATACGTGTGCCTGCCTGAATTTTTAATTTTTATCCTGTATTGTTTAAGTTCGCTTTTGTTTAAAGTGCCAATGTCAAGGGTGTCCAAATATGAAAATTTAACATTGTTGGCTTTTAAAACAGAAGCGATTTTCAGAAGCCCTATAGGTCTTGCCCATAAACTGTATGCTGCAAAATCGTATACAGGAGGATTAATCAGTAACACTTTCATTAATGAGCGGTCCAGCCTCCGTCTATGCTTAATGCCTGTGATGTAATATTTTTTGCTTTTTCCGAAGCAAGATACAGAGCCAATTCCGCAATTTCCTCAACGGTAACAAGATTTTTTATCGGTTGGTCTTTCAGAAGAACCTTTGACGGCACTTCATCTTCCGTTATGCCGTATTGTTTGGCCAAGTCCTTAATCTGTTTTTGCACAAGAGGTGTTAAAACATATCCTGGGCATATTGAATTTGCCGTAATGTTAAACTCGGCAAGCTCTTTTGCGATTACTTTTGTAAATCCGATTATACCGTGTTTTGCGGAAACGTAAGCTGATTTCCACGGTGATGCTTCTTTGCCGTGAGCCGAAGAAATATTAATGATGCGACCCCATTTATTTTGTTTCATATGGGGAACCGAATATTTTGTGCATAAAAAAGTGCCTGTTAGCATGACTCCTATTAATTGATTCCATTTTTCAACGGGAAAATCTTCTACTTTTGCAATATACTGGAGTCCCGCATTGTTTATTAAAATATCAACTGAGCCGAATTTTTCAACTGTTTTTTCAATCATATTTTTTACGCTTTTATCGTTGCTTACGTCTGTTTGTATGAAAAATGCGTTTTTTATTTCCTTTGAAGCGGCAAAACCGTTTTCTTCACTGAAATCAGCTATTACAACATTGCTTCCTTTTTCAGAGAATGCAGCGGCAATACCTTTGCCTATACCGCTTCCTCCTCCTGTTACTATAACAGTTTTTTCAGATAACATAATGCCAACCTCCGTTTTTATTTTTATGTTTATATAAATTTACGTAATTTTTATTAAAAAAGCAATATAATAATTGACAAAAATATAAAAAGATGTTTTATAAATGTAGTTGTATAATTTTTAAAAATAAGGAGGCAGGCTATGTATAAGGTAGAAAAATGTTTTGAAAGTATAACACGTGAGAATATAGATGAGTTACTTAACAGATACAATAAAATTAACAGGTGGGTTATAGGAGATATTTTAAAAAGAAGCGCTTACCGTTATCCCGATAAAATTGCTCTGTCTTTCCAAGGTGAAAATTTTACCTATACCCAACTTGAAGAAGAGTGTAACAAAGTTGCTAACGCACTGTGCGAGCTTGGAGTTAAGAAATACGACAGAGTCGCAATATTGGCTCATAATACTTTACATCATGTTTTAACATGGTTTGCCTGCTGTAAAATAGGTGCAATATATCTTGCCGTAAATTATTTGCTTAATGGACCGGATATTCAATACTGCATTAATCATTCCGAGAGCAAGGTTTTTATCATTGAGGACGAGTTGTATCCTCAGGTAAAAGATGTTTTGGATGAAATGCCTACTGTGGACAATTTTATATGGTCAGCTCAAGGAAAGGGAGAAGAAAAAGCCGAAGAACGTTTCATAGATTTTGATTTGTGGTATAAAAACAGTTCCAAGGAAGAGCCTAATGTTATTCTCAGAATAGAAGACCCTTGCCAAATGACTTATACAAGCGGCACCGAGTCCAAACCAAAAGGAGTAATTATTAGCAATCAAGCTTTAATTGCCCAATATTTAAGCATTATCATAGATGCGGGATTCGAATGCGATGATATCAATGTAAACGCATTGCCTATCTATCATTGTGCCCAAAGAGATGCTTTTTTAACTCCCATTTTCTAACTCGGCGGCACTAATGTTTTAATTAAACCTGACATAGTTGAAATGATGCGTTTTGTAAATGATTGGAAAGCTTCAATGTTATTTGCTCCTCCAACTGTTTGGATAGGTATTTTAAGACATCCTGATTTCAACAAATACGATATGTCAAGTTTGAAAAAGCTGTATTACGGAGCTGCAATTATGCCAACTGAAATCATAAAAGAGCTTCTTGAAAAATTTCAGGGGTGTAAACTGTATAACTGCTACGGGCAAACTGAGCTTGCGCCTTTGCACACTATCCTTAAATCCGAATATGCTTTGACAAAGCTCGGCTCCGTCGGAGTGGGGACGTTGCACATGCAGACAAGGCTTGAAGACGATGAAGGCAATCCCATTCACGAATCGGGCAAGATAGGAGAAATAGCAGGTAAGGGACCTCATGTAATGTTAATGTATTTTAAAAATTTTGAAAAAACCGAAGAAGCAATGAGAAACGGGTGGTTTCATTCGGGAGACCTTGGTGTAATGGATGAAGACCGATTTATTACCGTTGTTGACAGAAAAAAGGATATGGTTAAAACAGGCGGTGAAAATGTTTCAAGCAGGGAAGTTGAAGAAGTTATTTATAAAAACAGGTTTGTCGAAGAAGTTGCAGTAGTGGGAATTCCGCATCCCAAATGGATTGAAGCCGTGACAGCCCTGGTTGTCCCCAAAGAGAAAGATAAAATCACAGAAGAAGATATAACAGAGCTATGCAAAAAAGAGCTGGCTCCTTTTAAAGTTCCGAAAAAAGTGATATTTATAGATGCATTGCCCAAATCTCCAACAGGGAAAATTTTGAAAAGAGAACTGAGAAAATCTTA
>CAZLFW010000013.1:0-16591 GCA_964559045.1 uncultured bacterium | reverse complement strand
GGGTCATTCTCAAAGGAGCATAGCGACTGAAGAATCCATAAATCATTAATATTAAATAAAAAAATACTATATCAATAGAAATGCCGCGCAAATGTCCATAGAATGTAGCTATTTTTTTGTGATAAAATTAAAGAATTACCTCATATGATTGAATATAATTTGAAAATTCTTATCTATCAAAGGTGCGAAACTTGAGTAATTAAGTATGGGAGTATGAAAACCGAGAACAGGCTATTAATCTATAAAAAATTTCCATGCGCAAAAATATTCGTCGGGATGTTCATCTGGTGGGCAGCAGATACACTCTGTTTTTATCCTTGAATCAATGGAACGGGCAAAATATGTATATTCGACAATCCCTGCGGTTTTGCACGGATAATCTTCCAAACCTTTCCTTTTTCTCGCTGATTGAACCCTGCAATCATTCATTTTAAAAACAATTGTGTTTTCATCAACTTGCTCTATTGACTGTTTATTAATAAAACTATACATTCTGTATTCAAGTGCTTTTTTCATTCCTTCCAATCCCGAATTGTCGCCTAAACCGAGAAAGTTTTTAATTCTTGAAGCCTCGTAAGGTGAAAATCTTGTCCAGCAGGAATCATTGCACCTTTTGGCATCGTTCATTCCTAATTTTCGTTCTATTGCTTGAAACCACACACCGTCATTGGCAAGCCAATTGGCGGAAATACCTGTTAAAATTTTTTCCAATTCCTCTTTACTCATATTTTTTATTGACTTGGGGATACCATTTTCATCTATTTCAAACCCAAATAATTTCGAAAGTCTTTTCATCTGAATAATAAAGCTGGCGTCACCTGCTTCTTTTTCTATTTCAAGAGCAATATTCAAACCCAATTGATGCTCTGTTTCCGCAAACCACATACCGTAATGCGCTATTGTCCTTCTGATTCCCTCAACAATTAATTTTTCCAAAATCTCTTTCTCCATTTTTTCCTCCGAAACAGAATAAATTTAATATTGAATGAGAGATGCCCCCCAAGTAAAGCCTATGCCCGCATTAAGCAAAAGAATAGTATCTCCTTTGTTTATTTTACCGTCTTCAACTCCTTTGACAATATTAAAAAAAATGTCAAAACCTCCCACATGCCCGTATTTAACGAGATACTCTTTGCATGTCCGGGACATGTCGATATTTAATTCGCCTGCAACAACTTCCAGTAGTTTTAAATTTGCGTTTACCATGGATAGAAATTCGATATTTTCACTTTTTAATCCGTTTTTGTTTAATATTTTTTCAGATATTTCGGGAAACGATGAAATATAAATATTTTTAAACTCTTTCCTTGCAATGTCAGGATATAAACATTTGTAAAAAATATCACCTTTTTCTATACTTTTTACTCCTCCTCTTTCTATTCCGTATAAATTAAAATATTTCCCCGCTGTTTTAAATAAAAAGTCTTTAATTATAAAATTTTCCGTATTTTTTTTCACTATAGCGGCACCTGCCCCGTCTCCGAACATAACTGCTTCAGCGGTATGATGCTCGGTATATGCACTCCATTTATCCGACGAAACCAATAAAACCGTGTTATATCTACCTGATAAAATATATGAATAAGCGATTTCAAGGGCTGTAAGCATTCCGCAGCAACCTTGCTGTATGTCAAAACAAACCGCATTTAATGCTCCTGTTTCATGTTGTATCTTACCGCTAACAGGTGGCAAAACGTAATCTTGCAAACCTGCCGGGCAGTTTATAATCAAATCTATTTCTTTAGGATTTACTGAAGCGTTTTCAATTGCATTCATGGCAGCTTTAACAGCCATGTCCGAAGGAAGCTCGCTTTCCGATGCTTCTCTTACTTTTTCCGCACCAATATATCCAACAACCACTTCGGGCAAACCTGCCTTTTCCCCTAATTCTTTAACGGAAATCTCTTTTTCAGGCAGATAAAAACCAAAACCTGCTATTCCTATTTTCATATTAACATCCTTTGAATTTTGGTTTTCTCTTTTCAAAAAAAGCTTTTACACCTTCTTTTTTATCTTCGCTGTAATGATTTACGCTTGCAGATAAAATTTCCAGTAATGTGGCTACATTGACTGGATTGTTAATGTTTTGATAAAAAGCGCTTTTCAGAAAAGAAACAGCCAACGGAGCGTTTGATGCTATTTTATCAGCAAAGAGCTCTGCTTCCTTTTCTGCAATTTCAAGATTATCAAAAACTTTGTTAACAAGCCCCATATTATAAGCTTCTTCTCCGTTTACAAGCTCTCCTGTCAAACCTATTTCAAGAGCTTTGCCAAATCCCACAAGCCTTGGAAGTCGAAAAGAAGCTCCTCCCGCTGCCACAAGACCTAATTTGGCTTCAGGCAATCCGAACCTCGCATTTTTAACAGAAAATCTGAAAGTAGCGGCAAGTGCAAGCTCAAATCCTCCGGCAACTGCAACACCGTTTATAACCGCAATTGAAGGTTGAGGCAAATCCTCCAAACTGTTAAGCATATTATTAAATTTTATAAGAAATTCCCTTGCGTTCAGAGGATTATACTCTTTCCCTTTTACATCTACTCCAGCGCAAAAAGCTTTCCCTTCGGCTTTAATTAAAACAGCTCTTATATCTTTGGATTTACGAACAAAATCAATATTATTCTGAAACTTTTCAACAAGTTCGTCTGTAAACGTATTAAGAAATTTCGGTCTGTTTAAAGTTATAGTGGCAATATAACCTTTTTTTTCAAAAATCAGTTCTTCCATTTTTAATTAGTATCCATATTAAATTAATATTCGTTCATTACATATCTTGAAATTACGATTCTTTGAACTTCGGAAGTTCCTTCTCCTATTTCAAGCAGTTTGTAATCTCTGAAAAATCTTTCAACATTATACTCTTTCATCAAGCCGTAACCGCCGTGAATTTGAACAGCTTCATTGGCAACTCTTTTCATCACCTCCGAACAATAAAGCTTTGCCATTGCAGCATGTTTGGCAAAAGGCTTTTTGTTGTCTCTAAGCCAGCATGCTTTATACAACAGATTCCTTGCCAATTCTATCTCCATTGCCATATCTGCAATTTTAAACTGATTAATTTGAAAATTGGCTATTGGCTGACCAAATTGAACTCTCTCTTTTGCATATCTCACAGCAAGCTCAAAAGCACCTTGAGCTCCTCCCAATCCCATTGAACCAATGCTAAGTCTTCCACCGTCAAGGGTTGAAAGCATCTGATGGAAACCTTCGCCTCTCTTGCCGAGAATATTCTCTTTCGGAACCCTCAAATCATCAAAATAGAGCTCGGCTGTATTTGAAGCTCTCCACATAAGTTTCCCTTTCATCGGTTTTTTGGTTAAACCTTTTGCATCAGCAGGAACAAGAATACAGCTTATCTCTTTTTTTCCGTCGTCTCTTTTGCCTGTAACAGCCTGAACAATAATAACTCCTGTCATTTCATTAGCAGCATTTGTGATAAAAATTTTGCTTCCGTTAATAACCCACTCATTTCCGTCAAGCACTGCTGTTGTCTGAGAGTTTCCTGCATCAGAACCTGCATTGGGCTCTGTCAATCCGAAACCTGCAAGCATTTCACCTTTACACAAAGGAGGAAGCCAGTATTTCTTCTGCTCTTCATTACCAAAATAATAAATAGGACCTATTCCGAGAGAGTTTCCTGCCGCAATTGTAGCTGCATGGGAACCGTCAATTCTTGCAATCTCTTCAACTGCTATAATGTAAGAAACATAATCAAGACCTGAGCCTCCGTATTCGGGAGAAACAAACATTCCGAGCAGCCCCATTTTCCCCATTTCCTTGGTAATTTCCACGGAAAATTCTTCTTTTTCATCAAGCTCCTGGGCAACGGGCTTAATAACGTTTTCTGCAAAACTTCTTACGCTTTGCCTTAAAATATTTTGTTCTTCTGACAGTTCATAATTTAAAGACATTTTATCCTCCTGAAAAAAAATTATAATTTTTCAATAATTTTTAATAAAATATAGAAACTTGTTACGTAAACTGTTATCCGCTACCATATAAAAAATTGCAAGTCAAGGTTAAAACAATTTTATACTCTCATATCTCCACTTTTTTTAATTTTTCTGAATCAAAACTCTAACGTAATATTTTCTGAAATTCTTTACAGTTGATATTAGAAAGATGTTCCTATTATCTTTTTTTGTAAAATAAAAAAGCAAATCCATTCGATTCAAAAAAATACTTGATTTCTTTGAAATCCTATGTTAATTTTTCTTAACAATATTTTGTTGGTCTTAAAAAAGGAGAAGTGGGTCAACAGCCCGCTTTTTTTATTGTTAAAAATGAATGCAAAAACAATTGAAAAAAAAGCATACGATTTGTTGGAAGATTATCTCGAATCCATGGGATACGAAGTTGTCCTCATAGAATTTTTAAGGGACGGCAAAGGATGGGTTTTGAGAATTTACATTGACAAAGAAAACGGCATAACAATAGACAACTGCGCCGAAGTAAGCGATTTAATAAGTCCGCTTCTTGACGTGGAAGATTTTATTGCACCTTCGTATTCTTTGGAAGTTTCTTCGCCTGGAGTTAACAGACCTCTGAGAAAAAAGGAGCATTTTGAAAAAGTTGTTGGAGAAACCGTTAAAATTTCATTAACAGAGCCGCTTGAAAATAACAGAAAAAATTTAAAAGGAAAATTGATACATGTTAAAGACACATACGTTGCAGTTGAAATTGACAAGGAAGTTATTGAAGTTCCCATGACAAATATTAAAAAATCCAAATTGATATATAATTTTTAGAGAGGTTTAATAAAATGAAACTAAAACTAAGTTTTGTATTGGAGCAAGTTAGCAAAGAGAAAAACATAGATGTGTCAAATCTTATTAAAGGTATTGAAGAAGCAGTGCTCAATGCTGCAAAAAAGAAATATCCTGACAGGGAGCTTGAAGCTCAATACAATGACGAAACAGGAGAAGTGGAAGTATTTGAATTTATAGAAGTTGTGGATAAGGTGGGAGATTCATACAAAGAGATTTCTTATGCCGAAGCAAAAGAGATAGATCCGGATATTGAAATAGGTGATTATCTCGGCTTGAAAATAGACTCGGAAGAGTTCGGCAGAATTGCGGTGCAGCAGGCAAAAAGCACAATTATCAATAAAATAAGAGAAGCTGAGAAAGAAGCCATATACAATGAATATAAAGATAGAATAGGAGAACTTCTTATAGGCTTCTACCAGCGTTCGGAGCATGGAAACATTATTATTAATCTCGGAAGAACCGAAGGTATTATACCAAGGGCGGAGCAGTCGCCGTCTGACAGATTCAAACAGGGAGAAAGGATAAAAACGGTTATTGTTGACGTTAAAAGAGAGTCCAAAGGACCTCAGATAATTTTATCAAGAACTCACCCGAAACTTCTAATGAGGCTTTTTGAGCTTGAAGTTCCTGAAATATACGAAAACCTCGTGGAAATCAAAGGTGCGGCGAGAGATCCCGGCAACAGGGCAAAACTTGCGGTTTATTCGAAAAATATTGATATAGACCCTGTAGGAGCCTGTGTGGGAGTGAGAGGTTCCAGAGTTAACGGTATAGTTAGAGAACTGGGAGGCGAAAGAATTGATATTGTAAGATGGGACCCTGATCCCACCAAATTTGTTATTAATGCATTGTCTCCCGCTCAGATAAGTAAAATAATCCTTGATGAAGAAAACAGAGTTATGGAAATTATAGTGCCTAATGAAAATCTTTCTCTTGCCATAGGCAAAAGAGGACAAAACGTTAAACTTGCAGCAAAACTCACTGGATACAGAATAGACATTAAAAGTGAGTCTCAATCGGAAGAAGAGTTTGAAAAAGTTTACAATCCTTTGAAAGAAAGATTGCAAATAGATTTCCTCACCATGAGAATTCTTTACGACGAAGGTTTCAGGACTTTGGGAGAGCTAATTGAAGCTGATGCCGACGATATTGCGGATATTCTCGAAATAGAAGTTAACAAAGCTTATGAAATAATAGACACTGCACAAGCGATAATTAACGAGCAGAAAGAATCTGAGAGCAACAAAGAAGAAACTGAAAAGGAAGAAACAACTGTTGAGCAGGAATAAGTTTCTCAGAACTTGCGTTGTTTGCAGAAAAAATAAAAAAAAAGATGAACTGTTTAGATATGTGGAGCTTAACGGAAATATTTATATTGATTTTTTCAACAAATTGGAAAAACGTGGGTTTTACACATGCAGAACATTTGAATGTATTGACAAGTTAACTGTTAAAACGGTAAAAAACTCGTTAAAAACAAGCAATGATATAACGTTAAACAAAAATGAAATTTTAGATACATTAAAGAAAAATCTTTTTGAGCAGCTTATAAGCGGTTTGAGAATAAGTAAAAAAGCGGGATGTTTGATAGCCACACAAGATGCTTTTGTTAAAGCTGCAAAAGAGAATATGAAATTTAGCGTAATTTTTTTGGCAAAAGATATATCCGACAACAGCTTTAAAAAAGTTAAAAATCTGTTGAACTTGGACGCTACATACGAAAAGTTTTTCAGTAAATCCGAAATGGGAGAAATAGCAGGCAGAAATTATGCAAATCTCATTGGAGTTGTTGAGTCGGAGTTAGGCAGAAAAATTTTAAGATTGTTAGAAACAATAGAAAACATATTTGAGGGGGCTTGCTGCAATGGAAATGGAAATGAAAAAAATTCTTAGTTGGGCTAAAGAAGTCGGTATAAGTCCTGAAGAAATGTTAAAAAAAATAGAAAAGAAAAGACGCGAATCAAATTCGTCCACCGAAGAAATAGCCGAAGAAATCAAAAAAGAGCATATTGTTAAAATAGAAGGTAAAGATTTCGAAGAAAAAAGAGTTGGAGAGACAGTTATCAGAAGAAGAAAAAAAGAAGATAAACAAGCTGAAGAAAAAGCCCCGTTAAAACAGGACGTAAAGAAGAAAATAAAAGTTGTTTCATCTGAAGAGGAAAAAACAACGGAGAAACCTGAAAAGACAAAAGAAAAGATTAAAACAGTTGAGGAAAAACCTGTAGTTGAAGAAAAGAAAGAACAGTCCGAAAAACAGAGGATAGAAATATTAAAAGCTAAGGAAAAACTTGCAAAAAAAATAAAAGAACAATCAAAGAAAAAAGTAAAAAAAACCGAGGAAAAGAAAAAGCCGGATAAAACGGAAAAACAAAAAGAAGTTAAAAAAGAAACAGAAGAAAAAACAGTTATTGAGACAAAGGAAAAGTTTTCGTCTCCTCAAGTTAAAGAAAAAGAAAAATTCGGCAAAAAGAGAGATGAAGAAGAGATTAAACCTAAGAGAAAAAAAGTAAAAAAACTGAAAACCATTTTTGACAAAAAGAAAAAACTCAAAGGTGTGAGCATAAGTGATGTTGGGGACGATTCAAAAATAGATGATTTGAATTTAACCCCTGAAGAAAGAGCTGCAAAAGAAAAAGCCAAAAAAGTATCCACCAAACCCATTGTAAAAGAGTCTAAAAAAAGAATCAAAATAGCTGCTGACGAAATTACAGTTAAACAGCTTGCATCAGATTTAAATATTAAAGGTTCGGAATTAATCAAAAAATTAATAGCAAACGGCATTATGGCAACCATTAACAATTCCATTGATATTGACACAGCCACTCTTCTTGCCAATGAATACGGTTTTGAAATTGAAAAAGTTTCCAATATAGAAGAAAAAATTCTTGAGAAAATTACTAAAACCGACAATGAGGAAGATTTGCAGCCAAGACCCCCTGTTGTTACAATGATGGGACATGTTGATCACGGAAAAACATCTTTGCTTGACAGAATCAGAAAAACAAACGTTACATCAACTGAAGCTGGAGGCATTACACAGCACATTGGTGCCTACCATGTTGAAGTGGACGGAAATAAAATAACTTTTATAGATACTCCGGGGCACGAAGCTTTTACGGCAATGAGAGCAAGGGGTGCAAAGGTAACTGACATTGTAATCCTAATTGTTGCAGCAGACGACGGAGTAATGCCCCAAACGGTTGAAGCAATACAGCATGCGCAAGCAGCGGATGTTCCCATTATAGTTGCTGTTAACAAAATAGACAAATCCAATGCAAATCCGGAAAAAGTAATTAATCAGCTTATGGAATACAATCTGATTCCCGAAGAATTCGGAGGAGATACAATTTGCGTAAAAGTATCTGCAAAAACAGGGGAAGGGATACAGGAGCTTCTCGAGTCAATTCTCCTTCAAACTGAAATCCTCGAATTAAAGGCTAATCCCAATAAAAATGCAAAGGGTTTCATAATAGAATCAAAAATAGAGAAAGGCAGAGGCACGGTGGCAACTGTTCTTGTTACTGAAGGGACTTTAAAGATAGGAGACTGCCTTGTTGCAGGCACATACTTCTGCAAAGTAAGGGCAATGACCAATTACAAAGGAAAAAGAATCAAAGAAGCAACTCCTTCCACTCCTGTTGAAATTCTCGGTTTTAACGGTGTTCCCGATGCAGGCGAAGTGGTTATTGCTTTGAAAAACGAAAAAGAAGCCAAAGACCTTATAGAGCACAGAATAAACAAGTTAAAAGAGCAAAGTTCTTCTCAGCAGCAAAAAATATCTCTTGAAGATTTACAAAAGCAAATTCTCGAAGGAGAATTAAAAGAACTCAACGTTATTGTAAAAACAGATGTTCAAGGCACCGCAGACGCTATTAAAACATCTCTTGAAAAAATTAAAAACAATGAAGTGAGAGTAAGAATCATTGCAAGCGGTGTTGGAGGGATAACAGAAGGTGACGTGCTTCTTGCTCAGGCTTCCAATGCGGTAATAGTGGGATTCAATGTTAGACCCGATGCAAAAGCAAGAAAACTTGCGGAGCAAGAGCACATTGAAATAAAAACATACTCCATTATTTACGATTTAATAGATAATATTAAAAAAGCTCTCGAAGGATTGCTTACTCCGGAATTCGAAGAAGTTTATCACGGCAGAGCCGAAGTTAGACAGCTTTTCAGCGTTCCCAAAGTCGGAATAATAGCAGGATGTCATGTGTTGGACGGCAAAATAACCAGAAATTCAAAGATAAGGCTTTTGCGAGATAATATTATAATACATGAGGGAGAGCTTGCTTCTTTGAAAAGATTCAAAGACGACGTAAAAGAGGTTCAGGCTGGATATGAATGCGGTATAGGCATTAACAATTTTAACGATTTAAAAGTAAACGACATTATTGAAGCATACTCACTCGAGCAAAAAGAGAGAACATTGTAAATTTTTATTATGTTTGTCGGAGCAGGGAGAATACATATTAAAATTCCTTATTCCAAATCGTTAAAAGAGAAGAGAGCTGTTGTTAACAGTATCAAGAGAAAACTTAACAATAAATTCAGAATTTCTGTTGCCGAGGTGGAAGATCTTAATTCGAAAAATAGCTCTGTAATAGGAATTTCAATTGTTTCTTCGGATAAAAACGTTATTATGTCTATTTTTAACAAGTTATATGATTTTGTTGAAGACAATTTCGACATAATTTTATTTGATCAAGAGTTTGAAATAATGAAATATTGAAAAGAAGGTTAAAATGTTTCAGAGAAGCGACAGAATAGCCGCATTAATAAAGGAAGAAATAGCTTGCATGTTACTGTTCGGCGGTTTAAAAGACCCGAGAGTTCAAGGCTCAAGGGTTACCGAAGTCAAGGTGTCCAAAGATTTGTCAAAAGCAACTGTTTTTGTTAGTTCCGATAATGAGCTTGACCATCATGAGATTGTGGAAGGATTTATAAATGCCTCCGGCTTTATAAAAAGAACTCTCTCCAAAAAGCTTTACATGAAAAAAATGCCTAACCTCTTCTTTGTTTATGATAACTCAGTTGAAAATTTAGATAAAATAGAAACTATTTTAAGGCAGTTAAATGATTAATCTGATTATTGAAAAGCTCAAATCATCTGAAAAAATTTTAATAGTTTCCCATAAAAATCCCGACGGAGATACTTTGGGCGCAAACTTTGCTCTTGCACTTTCCTTAACAGAATCGGGGAAGTATGTGGTTTCATATTGTGACAGCAAAATTCCATCCGAATATGAATTTCTGCTGAAAAACAACGTTAAATTCACAAGGGAGTTGGGGGATTCGGAGGTTTTTGATATTGTTATATTCGTTGATTGCGGAGACAGTAACAGGAGCTCTCGTTTCAAAAAAATAAAAGGTTTAACCGAATGCATTATTAATATTGACCATCACAAAACCAACACTTATTTCGGACATATTAATCTTGTCAAAGCAAATTCAAGTTCAACAGGTGAAATAATTTTCGAAATATTAACGAAAGGTAAATTTCCTATTAACAAAAACATTGCGGAATGTCTATATACCGCAATTTTAACAGATACCGGCTCTTTCAGGTATTCAAATACAAATGAGAATACCTTTCAAACAGCTTCCAAACTTTTGGAATTTGGTGTCAACAGTTGGGAAATTGCAGAAAAAGTATATGAAAGCAGACCGTTAAAAAGAATTTTAATAATGAAAGAAGCCTTAAACTCCCTTGATATAAGCAAAAACGGAAAAGTTGCCACAATGACGGTAACTTATCAAATATTAAAAAAATACAAAGGAAATTCCGAAGATACCGACGGCTTGGTTAACATAGGAAGAAGCATAGCTGGAATTGAATTTTCAATATTTATCAGAGAAGAGGAAAACGGATGCAAAATAAGTTTCAGGTCAAAAGGAAATCTTGACGTGGCAAAATTTGCAAAAGAAATAGGAGGAGGCGGTCATAAAAACGCAGCAGGCGCTTTTTTGAAAGAACCTCTTGATAATGTAAAAAGCAGAATTGCTGAATTAATAGAAAAACATGGCTTATAATAACGGAATTATTCTTACTAACAAACCTTCGGGAATAACATCATTCAAAGCTTGTGAAACCGTAAAAAAAAAACTCGGTGTAAAAAAGGCTGGACATGGCGGAACTCTTGACCCTTTTGCAACAGGTTTGTTAATAATAGGTGTTAATAAGGGCACAAAGCTTTTGGATATAATATCTGCATATCCTAAAGAGTATACAGGAAAAATGGTTCTCGGCGAAAAAAAAGACACCTTTGACGTTACAGGTAAAACCGTATCAAAAGCTGACCCGGTGAAACTCTCAAATATAACCGAAAAAAATATACTTGAAATTAAAGAAAATTTCATAGGGACAATTAAACAAACTCCCCCTCTTTTTTCCGCTTTGAAAAAAAACGGAAAACCTCTTTATAAATACGCAAGAGAGGGAAAACAGGTTGAAATTCCAGAAAGAGCGGTATTTATAGAAAAATTTGAAATAACGGAAATCAAGCTACCTGAAATTAAATTTATCATAAAATGCTCCAAAGGAACATACATTAGAAGCATTGCAAACGATATTGGAGAGATGCTCGGAGTTTACGGATATTTGAAAGAACTTTGTCGAACATCTGTTAACGGATATTTTCTTGAAAACGCATGTAATATTAGCGATGTATCAAGAGAAAAGATAATCCCTTTTGAAAAAGCCCTTAAAATAAAAAATGCGCATGTTAAAGAAGAATACTTTTCATTGTTGGAAAACGGAAATATAATACCTGTTGACTCGCTTATTGAAAATTTCAAATTGCTTAACAACGAATATCTTTATGTTACGGGCAAATCTTGCATTGTTGTAGGGATGTATTCAGATGAAAAAAAAGTTGTAAAGCCTAAGATTGTGTATAAAAAATCTTTACATTAAAAAGAAATAATGTTAAACAGCGAACATAAATTTTGAATTAGGAGGGTTAAAGTGTCAATTGAACCGTCAGTAAAAAGAAAATTAATTGAGAAATTCAAACTGCATGAAAAGGATACAGGGTCTCCCGAAGTCCAAATTGCAATATTAACGGAAAGAATCAAAAATCTTACGGAGCATTTCAGAGAGCACAAGAAAGATCATCACTCGAGAAGAGGACTCTTAATGTTGGTTGGTAAAAGAAGAAGACTTCTTGACTATCTTAAAAGAAAAGACGTTGAACGATACAAAAAAATATTGCAAGAACTCAACTTGAGAAAGTAAGGTTAAATGATGAATAAATTGGAAATTACAAGAGAAATCTCAGGCAAATCGTATTCTTTTGAAACAGGTGAAATGGCTAAACAGGCAAACGGCTCGGTGGTTGCCAAATGCGGAGATACTGCTATTTTGGTAACTGCGGTTTGCGAAGATTCGCCAAAGGAAGACATCGACTTTTTTCCGCTAACGGTTAATTATGTGGAAAAAGCTTTTGCAGCAGGTAAAATACCTGGAGGTTTCTATAAAAGAGAAGGTAAATCCAGTGATTACGAGACATTAACATCTCGATTAATAGACAGAGCTTTGCGTCCGAGATTCCCCGAAGGATTTAAAAGCGAAACACAAATCATTGCAACGGTTCTTGCTTTGGAGCCGGACAACAGAGCTGATACCCTTGCTCTGAACGGTGCGTCACTTGCACTTTCCATTTCAAATATCCCCTTTGACGGACCTATAGGTGCTGTGAGAATTGCACTTGTGGACAACGAATTTATTGTAAATCCGAAAGCGGGAATAGAAGAGGAAACCACCTTAAACCTTCTAATTGCAGGCACTTCATCGGCAATAATAATGGTTGAAGGGGAAGCAAAAGAAGCTGACGAATCGCAGGTAATAGAAGCTTTAAAAATTGCCCAGAGCAATATTGAAGAAATAATAAACCTTCAAAATGAAATAATATCACAAATTTCTACTGAAAAAATAGAAGTGATAGAGCCGCAAAAAAATGTTGATATTTTTAATGAAATACGTGAAAAATATTTACAGAAAATAGACGATTCGATTTTTATCAAAGAAAAGCTCAACAGAAAAAAAGCATTAAAAGAGTTGAGAAATAAAATTCAAGAAAATTACGAAGAGGATATTTCATCTGTTTTCAACGAAATAGTTGATAAACGTATCAGGGAATTTATTTTAAAGGAAAACAGAAGGATAGACGGAAGAACACCCGAAGAAATAAGGGATATTTGGTGCAAAATAAATATTTTTAAAAGAATTCACGGATCAGCACTTTTTACGAGAGGAGAGACTCAGGCATTTGTCACAACCACTCTCGGCACAGGTTCTGATGAGCAGATAGTTGATTCCTTAACAGGAGAAGATTCCAAAAGATTTATGCTGCATTATAATTTTCCCCCTTTCAGCGTTGGAGAAGTAAGTTTTTTAAGAGCACCAGGAAGAAGAGAAATTGGGCACGGATATCTTGCAGAAAGAGCACTTAACGCCATAATCCCCACGGAAGAGGAATTTCCTTATACCATTAGAATTGTATCGGAAATTTTAGAATCCAACGGTTCTTCATCAATGGCAACTGTCTGCGGAGGCTCGTTATCCTTAATGGATGCAGGTGTTCCCGTAAAAACGCATGTTGCGGGAATAGCCATGGGGCTTATAGCTGAAAATGACAAATTTGTAGTGCTTTCCGATATTCTCGGAGATGAAGACCATTTGGGTGATATGGATTTTAAAGTGGCAGGCACTGAAAAAGGGATTACAGCTATCCAGATGGATATTAAAATTTCAGAAATAAATTTTGAAATTATGGAAAAAGCCTTACAACAGGCAAAAGAAGGCAGACTCCATATTTTGAAAAAAATGAACGACACAATTAGTGCACACAGGGAAGAGTTGTCCCCTTACGCTCCAAGGTTATTTACAGTGAAAATTCATCCTGATAAAATAAGAGACCTAATAGGACCTTCGGGAAAATACATAAAAAACATAGTTGATCAAACAGGAGCCAAAATAGACATTGAGCAGGATGGCAATGTAAAAGTTTTTGCAGTTGATGCAGATACACTTGAAAAAGCCAAAGAAATGATTGAAGCAGCTACAAAAGATTTCGCAGTTGGAGATATTTGCAAGGCAAAGGTTATCAAAGTTTTGGATTTTGGTGCAATTGTGGAGTTACGCCCAGGAGTAACCGCTCTTCTGCATATTTCTGAAATTGAAAACAGACGAATAAAGCAAGTAACTGATGTTTTAAATCTCGGTGATGAAATTACAATAAAAATTTTATCCGTTGAAAGAGACGGAAAAATGAGAGTCAGCAGAAAAATATTATTATAAGGATTTATAATGAAAAAGTTTCTTAAAAATTTGATATTCTTTATTTTTCTGCTTGCAATTGCCGGCGGAACAGTTGCAGGCATATATTATTATTCTCCTGAAGTGAAGCCGGGAGAAGTGGGATTGCTGTATAAAACAATAGGCAAAGACAGAGGCTTTACAGGAAAAGTCCTTACTCCCGGGAAATATTACTGTTTTATTACCGAATTCAACCCTTTTGTAAATAAAATTTACAAATTTAAACTTTTTTCCAAAACCCTGAAATTATCGGAAAATTATCCTCCTGGAGTGTTAATTAACTATTCCGTTGTTTATGAAGTGAAAAATGATAAAATAGGAGATTTTGTCAGAAAAGTTAATAAAAACGAAGTTAACAAAATAGTAACACTTTACCTTAACAGTGCTTTTAAACTTGCATTGTTGAAAATGAAAATCAATGAAATATTTAAAAACGGTTTTCAGCCCAGTTTAATTTCAACGGTTAAAAACAATGTTAACAAAGAGCTTGACTACTTCGGGCTTGTCATTGACAAAATAGACATTACCTCTTTGAAACCAGATTCAAATCTCAAAGATATTTATGACAATTTAAAAGAAAAAGAAAAGGAGCTTGCAAAAATGCAGGCTGAAATTGAGAAGAAATTAAAAGAAGAAGCTTTTAAGAATAAAATTAAAGAGCAAGAGTTACAATACCTTCTTAAAAAAGCCGAAACTGAGAACACAATTACCAAACTTAAAACAGAATCAATGAAACTTTTAAGGGAAGAAGACAAAAAAAGGATGCTTGAAGAAGTTGATATTTTCAGTAAACCCGGAGGAGCGCTTGCAGCAAAGCTCGAAGCAATCAGAGTATTGTCAAAAACAGTTAAAAATCCGGAGCAGGTATTGGAAAAGGTTAACAACGTGTTTGAAAAATGAAATACTTCTTCTCCGTAATTGCAATGGTGCTAATTATTGAAGGGTTACCATATTTTGCCTTTCCCGATAAAATGAAAAATATTTTGAAAATTATGTCTGAAACCAACTCGGAATCTTTGAGAAAAATAGGACTTTTTCTTATTTTAACCGGACTTGCCCTACTCTACTTCACAAAATAATGAAGCTTTCTCTTTTCGATTATCATCTTCCTGAAAAATTTATAGCCAAATTTCCATCTGAAAAAAGGGATGAGTCAAAGCTTCTCGTTTTTAACAGAAAAACAAACAATATTGAATTTACACTGTTTAAAAACATTGTAAAATATATTGATTCAAAGAATATCCTTGTTATAAACAATGTTAAGGTTATTCCCGCAAGGCTTTTAGGCAAAAAGGCAACAGGAGGGAAAGTTGAGGTTTTACTTCTTAAAAACAAAGATAATTTTAAATGGGAAGCAATTTACAAATCTTCAAAACCTTTGAAAACAGGTGATGAAATATTTTTTAACAATTTCAAATGCAAAGTATACAAAGATAATCACGTGGAGTTCAATACTGAAGTAACATTTGATTTTCTTGAAGAAAATACAGACTCTCACATGCCTTTGCCCCCGTATTTGAAAAGAGCTGATACAGATATTGACAGAGAGAGATATCAAACCGTTTATTCAAGCAGCATGAAAAGAGGCGCTGTGGCAGCACCTACTGCAGGCTTGCATTTTACAAATGAAATATTGTCCAAGCTGAGAAACAAGGGCATTGAAATAGTGGAAATCACATTATACGTAGGTATAGGCACTTTTGCTCCCATAAGAAAGGAAAATATCAAAGAACATAAGATGCACTGTGAAACTTATGAGATTCCTCCGCAATCAGCACAAAAAATAAATAAGGCTATAGCTGAAGGGAAAAAAATCGTTGCAGTGGGCACAACATCTGTAAGGGCTCTTGAAGACAATTTTCAAAGATTTAAAACAATTAAATCAGGTAATTTTTCAACTGATATTTTTATTTATCCCGGATTTAGATTTAATGTTGTTGATAAACTTATAACCAACTTTCATTTACCCAAATCAACTCTTTTAATGCTTGTTTCAGCCTTTGCCGGAAGAGAAAATATTTTAAATTGCTATGAAAAAGCAAAAGAGAATAATTTCAGATTTTTCTCATACGGAGACAGTATGCTGATATTGTGAAATAGAATTATTTAAGAGCTTTGCACGGTATTTCTATTAATATGGTAAATTTTTCATTTAATATTAATGGCTTATGGATTCTTCAGTCGCTACGCTCCTTCAGAATGACTCCAAAAAGTCATTCTGACCCTGAGCTGTGCGAAGGGGAAGAATCCATTATAAATAGTTACTTTTATTTACTTATCTATTGGATTAATTTTTACCATTTTTTACTGTGCAAAGGTCTTGTGGCAATTAAATAGAAAATATATTTGAATTTATCTGAAATTTCTGATAAATTATTAATATGAAACTAAAAAAACTTCCAATTGGCCAATCATCATTTGAAAATTTAATCAAAGAAGATTATATTTATGTTGATAAAACAAAGATATTGCATAATTTAATCACAACCGGTCAATTTTACTTTCTTT
>CAZLFW010000012.1:0-7477 GCA_964559045.1 uncultured bacterium | reverse complement strand
AATCTTCTCCAATAATTGCAGGATGATCACATGAGATATACAATTTTTGAGAAATTTTAAGTTTTGAAGATTTTGCATATTGATGCATAATAGTAGTTTTACCGGCGCCTCTTGCACCTTTTATCCCTATGATTCTGCTTTTGAAATCAATTTCATCATACAAAAATCTTTTGGTGTTTAATGCTTTTTTTGCTAAAAACTGTTTTGATAGTTTGGTAAGAAGTGTCTTCATATTGCTCTCAAATATATTTTAATATTTTTTCAAATTGCTATAAAATATATTTTATAGCAAAAGCATCTAAGAGTCAAGCATTATTTATACAAGTTTACAGTTTAACGTTAAAAGATACTTTAATAACAACAATTTAAGAACGTTACAAATGTCATTTCAAGTGAAAAATTGTATTACCTGTTCCTTTTTTACTCTTCATTTAATAATATTTTTATGATGGAAAGGTCTTAATGTTATTTATTTAAAGCGGAAAATTATATAAATTGAGGCTCTGAAAAGGATATTTTAATTTTATTCAAAATTTTATCTGCTTTTGAAATATCTTTTTCTATTTCTTTTTTCAATTCGTCAATGGAAGAGAACTTTTTCATATCTCTGATTCTGTCTACAAATACTATTTTCAAAGTCTCATTATACAAATCACCCTTAAAACCCAACAAGTGCACTTCAACGGTTAAACTACAACTTTCAAACGTAGGATTAAAGCCTATACTGCAAGCACCGTTAAAAATTTTCCCTTTATATCCCACCTTCACGGCATATACCCCGTATCTCGGATAAACCTCGTTGGGAGATTTGATATTTGCCGTTGGAAAACCAAGTTTGCACCCCATTCGTTTGCCTTTAACCACTCGCCCTTCTATGAGATAGTATCTGCCGAGAAAATCCGCCACTTCTCCAACTTTGCCTTCCACTATAAGCTCTCTGCACAAAGTTGAGCTGACAACCTTATCCCTAACATAAAAAGGTTCGATTATATTAACTTTAAAACCCATTTTTTTTCCAAGTGTTTTTAGGAGGTTAACGTTACCTTTCTTATTTTTGCCGAAAAAATAGTTGTATCCCACATAAAGCTCTTTTGTCCCTATTGCATTAACCAATATATCACGGACAAACTCCTCCGCACCAATATCTGCAAATTCTTTTGTAAAATTAACCAGAATAAGATTTTCTATTCCGAATTTTTCAATAAGTTTGACCTTTTTTTTGGTGGGTGTAAGTAAAAAAAGCTTGTTTTCTCCGGTAAAAACCTTTAAAGGATGAGGATCAAACGTTAAAACAACGCTTTCACCGTTAATCAAAGACGCTTTTTTTATTATTGTGCGAAAAATATTTTGGTGCCCTTTATGGACACCGTCAAAATTTCCTATTGTAATAACGGGATTTTTAACTATCTCCCTTATTCCTGTATAATTTTTAAAAATCCGCATCTATTTCAAATATTTTAAAAATTTGTTTTTCGGAGTCAAAATAATTTTTGTGTTATTTGACATGGACTCTTTATAAGCATTTAAAGTCCTGTAAAACTCGTAAAATTCTTTATCTTCGGAAAAAGCTTTGCCGTATATTTCAATAGCTTTAGCTTCACCCTCACCTTTGATAATCTCTGCTTTTTTATTTGCTTCCGATAAAATAATTGTTTTTTCCTTATCAGTGCTTGATTTGATTTTAAGGGATTCTTCCATGCCTTCCGACCTGTATTTCTTTGCCTGTCTCTTTCTCTCGGCTTTCATCCTGTCATATACGTGCCTCTCGTTTTCAGGAGGCAAATCAGCCCTTTTTATCCTTACATCCAAAATTTCTATTCCGTATTTGTGAGATATTTCATTGCACTTTTTTGTGATAAGAGACATTATTTCGGAACGTTTTAAAGAAACTATCTCCTGTAAAGTGTGCTTTCCGAGAACAACTCTCAGTTCGGAGTAAATAATATCGTCAAGCCTTGATTGTGCACCGTAATAATTTTTTACTGTTTGGTAAAACTTGAGAGGCTCAATAATTTTCCATTTTGCATAATTATCCACAACAAGGTTTTTTTTATCCTCGGTTAAAATTTCGGCAGGTGCCGAATCATACTCAAGAACTCTTTTATCGAAAAAAATTACGTTTTGCACAAAAGGAAGTTTAAAATTTAATCCCGGCTTCATCACATCCCGAACAGGTTTACCAAGTTGTAGTATCAGTGCTGATTGGGTCTGATCCACAATAAAGAAACTTCCCTGCACAAGAGCAATAACAGCCAAAATAACAATAAAATAAATAAAACCTTTACTTTTCTCCATTTTTATCTCCGTTTCCAAGGTTTAATAGAGGAATTGTTTTTGATGCCGCGTTTTCATCTATTATGATTTTTTCCGAATCTTTTAAGATTTTTTCCATTGTTTCTATGTAAAGCCTTTTTTTGGTAATCTCTTTTGCAAGCTCGTATTGTCTTAAAACTTCTTTAAAGCGAGTTGTCTCCCCTATTGCCTTGTTAATAAGCATTTGTTTGTAAGCAAGAGCTTCGTTAACTATTTTGGCAGCTTCTCCTTTTGCTTTCGGAATAACATCGTTCCTGTATCCCTGAGCTTCGTTAATGTAACGCTCTTTATCCTCTTTTGCACTTGCAACATCTTTAAAAGCATTAATAACTTCTCTCGGAGGATGAACATCCTGAAGCTGAACCGTTAAAACGGCAACTCCCAGTTTGTAACTGTCAAGCGTTGTTTGCAACAGTTTTTTACAATCAATCTGTATCTGAGCTTTACGAGTGGTTAACACCGAATCTATGTTGTTTTCACCTATAACTTCTCTCATTGCAGCCTCAGCAGCTTTAAACACCGTTGTCATCTGATTGTTCACATTAAAGACAAAATCAACGGGATTTTTTATCTTAAACTGGACAATGAATTCCACCTTAACAATGTTTTCATCTCCGGTAAGCATGTAAGATTCAATGGGAACAGACCTGTATCTTGCAGGGTTGGTATTCATAATTGTCCTGAATCCCACCTCCATCCTGTAAACTTTGGTAACTTTAGGTTTAATAACGGTTTCCACGGGATAAGGCAAATGCCAGTGCGGCCCAGGACCTATACTGTATTCGTATTTTCCGAATCTTTTTACAAGCCCCACTTCCTGAGGGTCCACAATGTAAAATCCCGATGCAAGCCATGCAAGAACAAGGATAACAATAACAGTTGAAAATTTAGGCAGATTTACCTTAAATTCCTTTAACTTGTTAAAATCAAAATTCATTTTTTTATCATCATTGGGTTCACGAAAATTGTCGTCATCATACCACGCCATCTTTCCTCCTTTTTTCAATCAATATTGAAATTATAATTAAATTCGTTAATGCTTTTTATTTTACCATACTTCAAAGCGTTATAAAAGCTTTTTATGCTTTTATTAAATGTTTTTAAATTTGAAATATCAAAAAGAAACTTATTGTAGCCAATGCCTTTAAGTTCGTTAATACGTGAGCATATATTGAAAGTTTCATTGCTGTAAATGTATTGTAATCCTTTTTCGATTTTAAAAGAGAACCTTTTCTTTTTATTGTCTTCCAACAAAGAATTGTTTTTTACTCCATTGGGGAATCTTGAAACCAGCAAAGGATATTTGGAGTATAACATAACAATTGCATCAGATTTGAGAGAAATAGCATTGAGATTTTCCTTGCTGTTTTCAATATCGGTTACGTATCTCTTGAAACCTGCTTTTTTCAGAAAAAATGCCGAATAAGAGTTTGCAACATGAAATCTCTCGGAAGCAATTAAAAAAATATTTTCACTTCTATATTTTTCAAAAAACAGAAGTTGACTTTTTGAATTAAGAAAAAATTTTTTAAACCCGAGATTAACAAGAGAATCAATAATGCCGGAAAATTTTTCCAAATCTTTTTGAAATAAAAAAGGAGGCACCTCGAAAACCATATTATCATGAAATTTTTTTACTTTTGCCCTAACCTGTTTTAAATTGTCAGGATTTTGAGCCGGAATTATCAGATAATCTTTGAAAAAATCAGGCAATCCCCAAATCTGTTTAAGGTCTCCGAGTTTAAGATAATATTCGCTTTTTCCTTTAGGTGAATCATTTAGCCTGTCCATGCGAATCGGCTCGGGATTAACGGAAATTTTTTTGATTTTTAACTTTTTGCAGCTATCATCTTTGCCTGAAACTTTAAAAATAAGATTCCCTTTTTTGATTTTAATCTTTTTCTCAAACGGGATTAAAACAATACTGTTTTTTTCCGCTTTTTTCAAAAAATTTCCTTTTAAGGAATAGATTTTTTTAATATTAAAAGATTCTCTTATTTCCTGCACTCTTATTCTGTCACCTATTTCCAGCTCAACACGTGTTTTAAATTTAAGAAAATCATGTGATGTTTCAAAAGCTTTTCCCGCAAAAACACCGGTGGCTCCGGCAAGCTTGGGCTCAACAACAGTTGTATTGGGGAAAAAATAGTAGCCTGAAGAGGTTTTTCTGCCAAAACTCTTTTTCACAAGAGAATCAGCTTCTATAATAACACTTTCGTCAATCTTTCCATTGGTATTATAATAATCCATAAGTATCCTGTAAGCTTTGGTAACATTGGACACATACCGGGAGCTTTTCATTCTTCCTTCTATTTTAAATGATGAAACGTTTATTTTTAAAAATTTTTCAAGACCTTTTACCAGGGATAAATCATTGGGAGAAAAGAAAAATCCTGTTTTTTTCTTATTCAGTATATAGTTGCGTCTGCAAGGCTGGGTGCATCGTCCTCTATTGGCACTTTGTCCTCCGAGAAATGAACTGAAAATACACTGTCCGGAAAAAGAATAGCATAATGCTCCGTGAACAAAGATTTCTATTTCTACCGAAGATTTTTCCGTAATACTTTTTATCTCGTCAAAGGTCAAATGTCTGTCGAGAACCGCTCTTTTAACATTGTGTTTTTTTAAAAATTCAAGGTCAAATGAATTAATATTGCTCATTTGAGTGCTTGCGTGTATTTTAAGATCGGGAAAATATCTGTGTATTATTTCAATAAGTGCAAAATCTTGAACTATAACCGCATCAACGGGAATAGCATTAAGATATGACAAACTTTTTACAAGCGAGGATAATTCGTTCTCTTTAACAACTGTATTTAAAGCCACATAAACTTTTATATTTATCGAACCGAGAGCATCAACAATTCCCGGAATATCCGAGAGGTTAAAATTACCTGCAAAGGCTCTGGCGCTGAATTCTTTCAAACCGAGATAAACTGCATCGGCACCGCTTGAAACAGCTGCATTCAATGTCTCGAAATTACCTGCGGGAGAAAGCAACTCAACTATTGATTCATACCTCTTAAAAATTCTTCATTTGTTGCTGTTTCCATAATCTTTTCACGTAAAAATTCCATTGCTGAAACAGAATCCATTTTGTCAAGCACTTTTCTCAAGAGCCAAATTCGAGGAAGTATATCTTTGCCGAGAAGAAGCTCTTCTTTTCTTGTGCCTGACGAATTCAAATCAAATGCAGGGAAGAGACGTTTGTTGGCAAGATTCCTGTCAAGGTGAATCTCCATGTTTCCCGTGCCTTTAAACTCTTAAAAAATAACATCATCCATCCTGCTGCCAGTATCCACCAATGCTGTTGCCATAATTGTGAGGCTTCCACCCTCTTCAATATTTCTTGCTGCACCGAAAAATCTTTTGGGTTTGTAAAGAGCGTTTGCATCAATACCACCAGACAAAACCTTTCCGCTTACAGGAGTAACAGAGTTGTATGCCCTTGCCAATCTCGTGATACTGTCAAGCAAAATCACAACATCCTTTTTAAACTCAACAAGCCTTCTTGCACGCTCAATAACAATTTCCGCAACCTGAACATGCCTTTCAACAGGCTCGTCAAACGTGGAGCTGATAACCTCTCCGTTAACGGTTCTAATCATTTCTGTAACTTCTTCGGGACGTTCGTCTATAAGAAGAACAATGAGGAAAACTTCAGGATGATTAGTTGTAATACTGTTGGCAATTTGCTGCAAAAGAACGGTTTTACCTGTTCTCGGAGGTGCAACTATCAAACCTCTCTGTCCTTTGCCTATTGGGGTTAATATATCCATAATTCTTGTGGATAAAATTTTAGGGTCGGTTTCAAGCTGAATCTTTTCGTTAGGGTGCAGAGGTGTTAAATTGTCAAAATATATTTTCCCTTTTATTGTTTCCGGGTCTTCTCCGTTAACTTTTTCCACCTTTAACAAGGCAAAATATTTTTCACCCTCTTTTGGAGGTCTTATTTGTCCGGAAACCGTGTGACCTGTTTTAAGTCCGAAACGTCTTATTTGGGAAGGAGAAATATAAATATCGTCTGGACCTGGTTGATAGTTGTAGTCAACGCATCTCAAAAATCCGAATCCGTCTGGAAGAATCTCCAAAACTCCTTCTCCGTAAATACTGCCGTTGTTTTTGGAAAAAGTTTTCAGAATGTTGAAAATCAGCTCCTGCTTTGTCATTAAAAGATAATTTTCAATTTTAAGATAATCTGCAATTTCGTTTAATTCTTTGATGGTTTTTAATTTTAATTCGCTAAGGTTCATTTTCTCCTCTTTCTGTTTTTTTATATATTTTATTTTATCATTTTTTTACGGTTGTGTTTTTTCAAATGAGAAACATTCCAACTTTTAGACTCTCGGATATTTATAGGATTATTTATGATCCAATCACAAGATGTGATAAATTTGATTTTTATTTATCTAAATTAAAATTTTTTAAAAGTCAACTACTTTTTCAAAATAATATTTCACTTCACCAAAAAAAAATTGGTTCTTCTAAAAAAGTTGGGTAAAATAAAAAATTTATGTTATAATGGGCAAAATTTTTTTAAAAAGGAGTGCCCCATAGATGATAGAAAAACTATTTCAATTAGCCTTGAATATAAAAAAACGGCAATTTATACATGGCAGTGGCAGGTGGCTGGGCAGGACTTGGAGTTTTTAAAGCAAACGACTGTTATGAAAACTTCAGCCTACAAAATGTGTTTAAAGATAATCCTTGCAATGATACCACCAATGATAACAGTTCACCAACTCAAGATAACGGGACGGATACAGGTGGCACCACCTGCTCGGGATGTTTCACTGCCGATGATGTTTCGTTTTTATCTGCAGGTTGGAGTTTGGCAGGGACAGGTTGTGATATTACGGATATGAGTATATTTGCCGGTGTAAATACCGTTTGGAAATGGACTGGAAGCGCATGGGCAGTTTATTCACCCAAAGATACAATTTCAACACTTCTAAACAACTACGGCATCACTCCTGTTACAATTATCCATGCAAAAGAAGGCTTTTGGATAAACAAGTGATTTTTTAATTCAAAGAGCACTGTTTTAGCAGTGCTCTTTGGCTGGAACGCTGTAAAGACATATTGACCACTTTGTGCTATAAACCACTACATAACTGTTCCTGAAAGTTTAAGCAAATCTTCCAATAATATTATACGTTCATTA
>CAZLFW010000011.1:0-7538 GCA_964559045.1 uncultured bacterium | reverse complement strand
ATTAATAATATTATTATCAGTGGGATTTCAATTAAAAGCTGTATAAATATTGTTTTTTCACTTGTTTTATGATAATAAATTAAAATGAAAATTTATGAAAAATATTTGCTGAGAGAAATAATTTTTTCTTCTATTTTCTTTTTTGTTATATTTAATCTCTTTTTTGTTTTTTTAAAATTAATAGCTTTTGGTGACAAAATTATTGACGGCAGTTTGACTTTTTTTTCTGCTCTCATGTTGTGTCTATATTTGATACCTTCTTTTTCAATATTTATTATTCCATTGGTTTGTTTATCAAGTATTTTGTTTACTTTTTCAAGACTGTCCTCGTCAAATGAGATATTGGCTCTTAAAAGTTTCGGAGTGAATCTGTTATATATGCTTAAAATACCATTTTTTTTCGGTTTTACCCTTTTTGCTGCGGGAATTATCAATAATATTTATATAATTCCTCTTTCCACAAAAGCTTTTTTGAAGAAAGTGAGCAGCGTTATACGCATTACAGAAGATTCTTTTAAACCTGAAGTTTTCAATTCCATAGTGCCTTCAACTGTTATATATTTTAAGAAATCCGATAAAAAAGGAAATATGGAAAAAATATTTATTTACAGCAAAGTAAATAATCCTCCGCAAATTATAGTTGCGGATAAAGGTAAGATTAGCGTTAAAAACAACATATTTCACGTTAATCTAAGAAAAGGAAAGATTTATATTAAAAAACCGGAAGAATCTGAAATCATATCTTTTGACAACTATATACTAAAATACGATATTTCAAAAGAATTGGGAAAATTCAGCATAAACTTGAAAGATAAAGAGAGTTCAATATCAAAGATAAAAGAAAATATAAAATTTTTTAAAAAAAGGGGAAATTATAAAAAGGTCAATTATCTTTTAATGGAAATTCATAAAAGGTTTGCACTTCCTTTTGCTTCGGTTATCTTTGTTGTTTTAGGGGTTTTATTCGGTATCCGTAATGCACGCAACCCCAAATCGTGGACTTTGTTTATACTGTTTACCGTTGTTTTTGCATATTATTCCGCCATTATGGTTTCAAACTATCTTGTTAAAGGAAATATTATTCCTCCTATTGCAGGATCGTGGCTTCCCAATATTTTGATTGGAAGTGTTACAGTTGTATTAATATATTATTTTAACAACAGGAAAGTGTAATGATACTATTTAAATATATTTTAACGGAATTTGTAAAGATTTTTTTTATTATCCTTTTTTCCATGATTTCCATTTTTTGGATTGGAGATTTTTTTGCTAACATGGAAATGTTTTTAAAATCAAATGTATCTGCTTTTACTGTTTTTAAATATTTTATTTTTAAAACACCTGTAGCTTTGTATTACATAATTCCTTTTTCAATGCTTGCAGGAGGCATGTTTCTTTTTGGAAAATTGAACGTTAACTATGAATTAATAGCTTTTAGAAGTTTAAAAATCAACAAAAAGGTTTTTTACAGAATTTTTTTTGCAATAGGTTTGCTTTTTTACATAATTTTATTTATTAACAATGAAATCCTGATTCCCAAATCTTTTTATCTTTCAAAAGTTTTGAAAAATGTTTATTTGAAAAAAAGAAGTAATTTTGCAATATTTGAAGCTGACAAAATATGGTATAAAAAGGGAAATTACATATTTAAAATTGATTTTGCAAACTTTGACAGAGGTTTCATGAGAGGAATTACCTTGTTTCATTTTAACAAAGATTTTAAGTTAACTGAAAGAATAGATGCATTCATAGGAACTTTTTCGGAAAATAAGTGGATTTTAAGAGAAGTTGAAATTAACAGATTTAAAAAAGATATGAGTGTTGAAAGAACTTTTAAGGATAAACAGGAGCTCCCTGTTAAAATAGACAAAGAAGATTTCTTTGCAATTAGCACTGAATCGAAATATCTTAGTTTTAATCAGATTTATAAAATTATCAAATCTTTAAAAAGAACAAGTATTGATACTGTAAAGTATAAAACGGAGTTGCTTAACAAGTTTGTGTATCCTTTCATATGCACACTTTTCCTGTTTTTGAGTTTTTTTCTTAATTTAAGAAATCCGAGAGAAAAAGGTGGAGTCGCTTCCATAGTTTATGCAGTGATTTTCGGTTTTATTATTTTGTTTTTCCATAATTTTTTTATTAGTCTCGGTTATGCGAAAATATTGCCTTATTTTGTTGCTCCTCTTGTTACTTACATTATATCAGTTATTATATTTCTTTTTATGAATAGAAAGATACGTTATTAAAAAAGCCATGAATAATTTTTACAAAAAAATTAAAAATCCTGTTCAATATCTCGGTTTAGACATAAATACTGTAAAAAAGGAATGGCACAAGGTAAACGTAAAATTCCTTCTTGCATTTCCCGATCTTTACGAAATAGGTTCTTCAAACTTAGGTATACAAATTCTTTACCATATTATAAATTCGTTTCCCAAATATTTATGCGACAGGATTTTTGCTCCTGATATTCCTAAAAATTTGCTTCTTGAAAAGAAGATACCTTATGTTTCTCTTGATAACGGTAAATTACCTGCTGATTTTGACATAATAGGTTTTTCACTTCAGTATGAAATGAGCTATCCAACGGTTTTGTCAATGCTTGAATTCATGGGTATTCCTTTATTTGCAGAGGAAAGACTTCACAACAACAAATTCCCTTTGATTTGTGCGGGAGGTGCCACTGTTTTTAATCCCTTGCCAATGGAGCCTTATTTTGATTTTTTTCTTATTGGCGACGGAGAAGAAGCTGTTATTGAAAAATGCAGAATCATTGAAAGCATGAAAAATGAGAAAAAGATTAATGTATTGGAAAAGTTATCGGAAATAGAGGGTTTTTATTCTCCTTTTTTTAAAAATAAAACAGTTAAAAGAAGAATTCTCAAAAAATTTAAAGATGAATTTATTCCTGTAAAACCTGTTGTTCCTATTACAAAAACGGTTCATAACAGAGCTGTAATTGAAATTTCAAGAGGATGTGCCAGAGGTTGCAGGTTTTGTCAGGCTGGTATTATATACAGACCTGTTCGGGAAAAGAGCATTGAGCAAATAGTTGATTCAGCATTTAATACGGTTAACAATACCGGCTACGGTGAAATAGGACTATTATCTCTTTCTGTGGGGGATTATTCTCAGCTTGCCCTACTCATTGAGAATGTAAAAACGCTGAATTGCTCTTTATCAATGCCTTCCATTAGAGCAGATAAAGTGAGCAGTGAAATTCTCGGTTATATTTCCGAGCGCGAAAAAACAGGTTTTACTATAGCTCCCGAAGCTGGGAGCGAAAGATTAAGGCGTATCATAAATAAAAACCTTTCAGAGGCGGACATTATACAAGGCGTTGAAAAGGTTTTTAAAAGCGGTTGGCAATTAATAAAACTTTACTTTATGATTGGGCTTCCTTTTGAAACGGATAATGACATTTTGGATATGATAAATCTTACAATAAAATTAAACACCATTGCCAAATCTTTTTCAAAAAGAAACAGAATAACCGTAAGTATCAGCCCGTTTGTGCCTAAGCCTCATACTCCTTTTCAATGGTTCGGTGCAAACAGTATTGACGAAATAAAAAGAAAGCTTGATATTATCAAGGATAGGTTGAAAAAATTCGGGAGAATAAAATTTAAATGGCATAATCCTGAAACAAGCCTCATAGAAGCTGTTATTTCAAGAGGAGATACGGATATTTCCAAACTAATTTTCGAAGCTTACAAACAGGGAGCTTATCTTGACGCTTGGACTGACAGGTTTGATTTTTCCAAATGGGAAAGAGCTGCCGTGGAAGCGGAAATCAATTTAAACAAGTATGCTGAAAAAAAATTCGGGTATAATGATAAATTGCCATGGGATTTTATTGATATTGGAGTTAAAAAGGAATTTTTGAAAGAAGAGTGCATAAAAGCGGAAAAAGCGTTGCAAACCGATGATTGCAGATTTTCTGGATGTAACGGATGCGGCATTTGTGGACACGGAATTAAAAATGTCTTGTATTCGGATAATATTAAGACTAAAAAAGTTCCTGTTTTTAAAAAAGTAAATTTTGAAAAGGTTATTTTCAGGTATCGGAAAAAAGGGTATGCTGCTTTAATAGGGCACATAGATCTGACAAATATTATTGTGAAAGCTCTTTTAAGAACAGGAGCTTCTTTTAAATTTTCCGAAGGTTTTAAACCTAAAATGAAAATTTCTTTTTCTCCTCCTCCTCCTTTCGGAGTGGAAAGTTTGGAGGAATTTTTTGAGGTAAGCATTGACGAAAGAGTAAAACCTTCTGACATAATTGCCTCTATAAACACTTTTCTTCCTAAAGGAGTTGAAGTAACAGGCTGTTTTTCAAACACGGAACATGTTAATCTTAACAAAGACATACTGGCTTGTTGCTATATTATCCATGATGAAAAAGTGACAATTCCACAGCATCCTTTTGTTGAATTCAGTGAAATTTTCAATGGAAAAACAAGAGTGAAAATAAGATATGACAACGGTAAACATTTGAACATAGTAAAAACCATTGCTGAAAACAATTCGGATATTGATGTTGATAATCTTTTAATAGTAAGGGAAAAATTCTTTTTCAAAAATTTGAAAAACTTTTAATCAGTAACTTCCATCACCTTGTAAATGTTGTCTTTAATCCAATGTTTGTCAAGCCATTCAAGAGGCTGTGATTCCAATCCCTGTATGAAAATCGCAAAATGAAGATGGTCCCCGAAAACAGCACCTGTAGCGCCTGTTTTGGCAATAATATCTCCTCTGCTCACAATATCTCCTTCGTTTTTCAAAAAGGTAGAACAGTGAGAATAAGCGGAAAAAAGTCCCAGCCCATGATAGATAATCATTGTATTACCGTATATTCCTGTAAATTTTGCATATACAACCTTTCCGCTGTTACTTGCTGTAATAGGTGCATTTTTAATGCTTGCCAAATCCAAACCGAGATGCCACGACTCTGAAATTTTTTCTCCGTTAAAAAAGTAGAATCTATGGTCTCCGAAAGAAGCTTTCTTAGCGGCATTTTTTAAAGGGTGAAAAGGGAAAATATTAAAAGAATCTATTTTTTCCAATTTAAAATTATTTGCAACTGTTTCAAGTGTCCCTTCGTTTTCAGCTCTTAATGTTTCGTTCATTATTTTGAAACGTTCTATGAAATCATCTGCGGCATTGTAATCTGTGTCTGATAAAATTTCTTCCACTTTGGAGCTTAAAAAATTTTCATTTAAAGTGATTTTGGAAACCTTATAATTGTATTTTTTTTTGAAAAAAGATACGTTAAGTTTTGAAGAGTTTCCCGCTTTGTCAAACGCCACTATTTTTGCGTTAAAATTTTTTTCTTTAACTGGCCATGTAATGAGGGATATAAAGAGATTTTTTTCTTTATATGGAAATGCTTTGAATTTATGAATTTTGTTAACTATAACAAATGTTTCTCTCAAAAATTTGTCAGATGCTCTGAATATAACAAGTGCGGCACCGCCTCGTCCAATGCCGTAAGAGTGTGAAAGTGTGTTTACAACAGGTCTTTTGTTGTCTATAATTACGTTATATTTTTTTCTAACAATATTCCCTGCAAAAAATTGCCATTTGCTTTTGTCTCCAACTTCAATTGTCAATGTTTTGTTGTCAGTGTAATTTCTGTATTTACGCGGTAATTTGAAATCAACTACGATTTTTTTCGGAGTTGATTTCAATTCTTTGGATATTGAAAAATTGCCCATTTTTACCGAGTAATACTTTATTCCCGTGTTATCAGTGATTTCTATTTTTAAAGGTGATTTCATACTCCAAAAACAGTTGTTTGAAAAATGAATTGTAGGAGGAATTTTTTCAAAATCCGGAGATAAAAATATATATCCTGCTGCACCTAATATTAAAACTATTATGAAATAAGTAATAGTAAGATTTTTTTTCATTGTTTTAGCTCCTCCAGTTCTGTTATTCTCTCCAGTAAAGTGGGGTGGGAATAGTAAAAAGTTTTATATAAGTGATGCGGTAAGGGATTGGCGAGATTATCCTTGTAAAGCTTTTTTAAAGTTAGCATAAAAGTGTCAATGTCGTTTGTAAGTTTTACACCGAATTTATCCGCCTCAAATTCATGTTTCCTCGAAAGAGCGGATAAAAAAGGTTGTATTATAAAATTTACAGGTGAAAAAAGTATTGTGCATATAAAAAGACCTATGTAAACAGATTTTGGGAATGAAAAAGCGGTGTAAATAAAATTTTGGTTTATAATTGTGTTTGCTCCGAAAAATCCCGCTGTTATTATAATGCTTGATAAAAGTAACATTTTTTTTATATGCCCAAGTTTAAAATGTCCCAGCTCGTGTGCAAGAATAGAAATTATCTCTTTTGCGGAATGTTTTTTCAAAAGAGTATCAAAAAGGACTATTCTTTTTTTCTTGCCTATTCCGGTAAAATAAGCATTGGAATGAGTGGTTCTTTTGGAAGCATCCATTTTATATACGTTTTCAAGAGAAAAGTCCGCTTTTTGAGAAATTTCAAAAATTTTATCTTTTAATTCACCTTCTTCAAGAGGTTGGAATTTGTTAAAAAGAGGTGCTATAAATGACGGATAAATGTAAGTTAGGAAAAGAGAAAACAAAACAGTAAAAACAGAAGCGTAAATCCACCATAAATTACCTGTGAATTTGATAAATAATATAACCGATGCAACAAGTATTGAAACAAGAACAAAAGACACTATTCCGCCTAATATTGTATCACGAATGAATAGCTTAAAAGTTATTTTGCTGAAATTATATTTTTTTTCAATGACAAAAGTATCGTAAAGGGAAAAGGGGAGGTTTGTAAAAAAAGTAAATAGTATAAAAGATATGAAAAAGAGAATGCCTTTTAAAACATCTCCTGAAAAATTATTGTTAATAAAGTTAAGATAATTGGCAAGAATTCCCGTTAAAAAAATACCGTAAAAAACGGGAATATTAAAAATATTATTGTAAATGCTTAACTTTGTTTTTTCTTTTTGGTAATCCAAAGACTTTTTCAAATTATTTTCTCCGTATATTGACAAAAGTTTTTCAATAGGTTTTCTGCTCATATTATTCAACTGTTTAATATTTAAAATATTAAGAAATATTTCAAACAAATCTATTAAAAATAAAATTGCAAGTATGATAAAACCTATATTGCTCACATTACTCCTCTCAGAACTCTTTAAGTTATTGTAATTCATAGTTATTTGTAGTAATTAAAAAACTAAATCCCGTAAGGGCTAATTAGTTTATAATTTTTGGTTGATAGTTTTTAGTTTTTTTACTAAATCCTAACATCACGCGATACGACAATTTCGTTCAAAGTTATGACATATCGTAATTTATAGTAATTCATTGTAATTAGTGGTAATTAATTGTTTAAAACTACCAAATCCTAACAACTATATCCCAAATACTAATATCTCCATCCCTTTTTCATATATTCGACTGTTGCCTGTTATTTTTACATCCAACGGGTCAAAAAACAGTATCTCAACCTCTGCAAATTTTGCTATCACATCTCTGAAACTGTCGTCTTTTGCTTCA
>CAZLFW010000010.1:0-9896 GCA_964559045.1 uncultured bacterium | reverse complement strand
ATTATCAAGAAAAATTATATTATAAATATTTTTTGAAATTTCTTTAATTGCATCTTTGCCATTGTAAACAACATGAGCATGGATTCCTTTAATGGTAAGAAATGTATCAAGCACGTCACAAATTGTTTCATCGTCATCAACTATAAGAACTTTTAAATTTGATGTGTCAACTGTACTTTTGATGATTAATACCTCATGATTTAATTATACTATTACAACTACAAGCAATTAGAAATCATTAAATATTTTTAAGCGAACATAATCAGATAATTTTCTTTTTAATTATTTTTATAACGCTTTTTTATTCATAAATCAAGTAACAGATAACTTTTTTCAAAAAAATAAAAGTTAAATATTACAAGATATTGATTTTATGAGCAAAAACAGCAGCTCCGAATCCATTGTCAATATTAACCGTTACAACTCCTGGAGCACAGGCATTTAACATTGTAAGCAAAGGTGCCACCCCTTGAAAACTTGCTCCATATCCAACACTTGTAGGAACTCCTATAACCGGCTTACCGAACATTCCCGCAATTACAGTTGGAAGTGCACCATCCATACCTGCAACTGCAATGATAATCTTTGAATTTTCCAGTTTGTCTTTATATTCCAGTAATCTATGTATTCCCGCAACTCCCGCATCAAATATTTTTTCCACTTTGGAGCCGAAAAATTCAGCAGTAACAGCAGCTTCTTCAGCAACAGGCATATCAGAGGTTCCTGCGGAAACAACAGAAATTAGCCCTTTTAATTTTTTTTTCTTTCTAACGGTAAAAACACCGCATCTGGGAAAATACTCTCCATTAGGATAACAATCAAGCAGTTTTTCGCCTTTTTCCTTTTGGAGCTTTGTAATTAAAACTTGTTTACCGTTTTTAATTAACATCTCGGCTATATCCCTTATTTCTTCAAAAGTTTTTCCTGCACCGAATATAACTTCTTCAATCCCTGTTCTCAATTCTCTGTGAGTATCGAATTTGGTATGAAAAATATCTTTAAAGGGTAAAAATTTCAGTTCATTAACCGCTTCTTCAACACCGGTTTCACCTAATGCCACTTTTTTTAATAAAATCTCAAGTCCTTCCTTCAATTAATCAACCTCTTCAAATTTTAATTAAAGTTATCTGTTTATCCAAAACCCTTGTCCTTTTTCAATCAATGAAAAAGTTGCCATACCGTATTGAGACACAAGGGAATTTATGGAATCATCTGGACTCCATATTTTCCATGAGCCGTTATTCCATACCCAAACTGTTTTTATATTGGGTTCTTTAGCATATAACTCGGCTACGTTGATTGTTTTTCCCGCACCTGCAAGATTCCACCCTGACGTAATTGTAAATTTTTCAACACCGTAATCAATTCCCGAAAGATAGTATGATACATCTTTGTCTGAATTTATCCAAAAACCTTCTCCTGGTTCAAGAAATGAAAAAGTTGACATACCGTATTGTGAAACAAGATTTTTCAATGATTCCAATGGACTCCATATTTCCCATGCCTTTTCGTTTGTTTTCCATTTCCAAACTGTTTTAACAGAAGAAAACTTTTCAACATTCAAAGAGGTGTCAAGAGGCAACGAGCATAATTTCCATTCTCCCGAACTTGAAAAAGACAAATTGAAAAACTGTCCGTCGGGCATTACCGATAAGGAGAGATTAGACGTAAGTTTGGCAACAACAACATCGTCATTACCTTTATATACATCTGAACCTGTTACAGGAAAATTATTAGACTCAGAGAAACCTGTAACATAAACATTACCTTCCATGTCAACAGTAACACTATTTCCAAAATCATCCAAACCGCCGCCTAAAAAAGTTGATGCTGACAAATTTTTTAAATCAGGAGAAAATTTGGAAATAAAAATATCTTTGTATCCGTTTATTGATTCATCGTAAGCCCCTGTAGTAACCGGAAAATTAGAAGACTTGGTAACTCCTGTCACATATATGCCTCCGTCAGCTCCGAAACAGATTTTGTTAACAATGTCATAACTATTTCCTCCTATGAAAGTGGAAGCAAGGAGATTCAACTCCAAATCCGTTTTTAGCAAAAAACCGTCCTTGTCAAAAGCGCCTCCGTTAAACAACGAATCAAATGAACCTGATGTAACGGAAAAATCGTTAGACTGGGTAAATCCTGTTACAAAAACATTTTCATTGTTTATTTTAATATCTGTTGGAAAATCATCATATTTTCCGGAAAAAGATTTGGAAATTTTTAACTGTGACAAATCTGAACTCAATTTATAAATTGTAAAATCTTCGTAACCGTTTTTCTTTACATTGGCACCTGCAACATAAATATTATCATTGGAATCAACTGCAATGCCTCCCATGTAATCTTCGTATTCTTCTCCAAGAAAAGTGGCTCCTCCTATTAAACTTAACTCAGAGTTAAGTTTAACTGCAAATATATCCCTGTATCCGTTTGGAATTGTATCATATCCATTTGATGCAACAGGAAAAAAATCTGAAGAATCCGTTTCTCCGCCTACAATAACGCATCCATTGGAATTAATGTAAATCGATTTTCCAATATCTTCGTAACTTCCTCCCAAAAAAGTTCCTGCAAGAAAACTTGTGAGAGACGAGTTAAGTTTCACGACAAAAGCATCGCTAACACCTGAAAAAGAAGGTTTAACAGCTCCGTAGACAACGGGAAAATCAGACGAAAAAGTCTCTCCTGTGACAAAAACATTTCCGTTTTTGTCAACAGCTATGCTGTTGGCAATATCGTTCTTTGTTCCGCCAATAAAAGTTGCGGATAAAATTTGCAGGTTTTTATCAAGTTTGCATACAAATACATCCTTTGCTCCGTTAATTGTTTTGTCAGCTCCATACTTCCCCGTAGGAAAATAGGAAGAAAGAGTGGAACCTGTAATATAAATATTACCGTTTGAGTCGGATGTAATGTCATTTGCAATATCTTCTTCCGTTCCGCCTATGTAAACTGACACAAGCAATGGGTCAATAAAAAGAGGCAGACTTTTATCATATCCTTTCACATGAAATGTATAAGATGTTTTACCTGCAACAGTGTATTCAGCTTCATAAAAAACCTTTTCTCCGTCAATAAACTGATACGCTAAAGGTTTGCTAAATTTAACTTCATTTCCGTTTTTAAAAATAATCAACTCTCCGTTGTCAACAGAAAGGCTATCAATATTTTTTAAAGATATACTAAAGGTTTCAAGAGGAAAATTTTTTTTAAATTTAAATATTTTTTCAAAATTTTTACTTTCCGCTCTTAATAATATATGAACAGGAGCGGAAGCGGAATTAAGCTGCAAAGAATTAAAAGTGGTTATCCCTGTATGCCACTTTTTTTTATCAGCACTGTATAGTAAATTAATCTTGCATAAATTTTGTTCAACACCTTCCACATCAACCGATTCCAAATCAAATTTTTCGGAAAATTCCGCTGATTTAAGTTTATAAATAATTTCAGAGGTGTTTAATATTAACACATTTCCAGCATACGTTTTTATAAAAAAAGAAACATTATCGTTCAATATTCCGCTGTTTTTAACAAAAGGGACATTCAATGCAGATTGAGAAAATAGAAGAGAAGATTGAAGTAATATGGCAAAAAAAACAAAAATTTTTTTCAATTTAAAATATCTCCTCTTAATTTATATGATTTTACACTTTAAATGTCACTTGCAACATCTTTTCACCGAACAAAGCTCTTAATGACTTCAGTCGCTACGCTCCTTCAGAATAGCCTCAAAAAAGTCATTATGACCCTGATGTATTCATTTTTACCATTTTTTACTGTGCAAATCACTTGTATTATGTTTTTCGTAAACAATATAAACGCAAAAATCAAAATTTTTCAAGCAAAAAAAAAGAGGGAAAAATCCCTCTTTTTTCATATTATTTAAAAAAAGTTTACTTCATAAAGGCTCCCCAAAGTTTTTCAAATTCGGGACCAGGACCAACATTGCCTTTTTCAACAGCAACGTATTCACCGCCTCCTTTAACTTTTACAACAACATAACTTCCGAGATAACTTATAACCTCTGCATTTCTGTCACGCTTATAGCTGTATGACGTTTCATCCTTCCTGTATATTTCCGCATCTGTTCCTTCAAAAGGAATTTTAACAATCATAGTTTCATGATTCTCCTTTTCAAAACCTATTTTCAGAATATAGCTTTCGGAAAATCCTTTCCCTTCGAGATAAACATGCTCTTTCTGAGGCTCAAATCCCATTTCCGTTATTTCTTTCTTTAAAGTTTTAGGCACATAAAAATAGTTTTTGTCATTCCAGGGACCTACAACAACTTGTTTTAAATATGTCGCTTTTTTCTCTTCATCAGACAGAGTAACTCCGAAATCATTTCCCAAATCGGTTCCCGAAACTTCCCCTTCTGTGGTCATATAGAATAATTCTTCCGCATGATGCTTGCTCAAAGCAAGAACGTCTTTGGCTCTTGCACCGAGAATCTTTAGATTGTTAGCTTCAATAGGATCCACATAGTCTATTTCACCGTCTACAATGAAAAATCCATTTGCATTGGCAGGTTCCATTTTCCCTGTGTTATGATTGTATTTAAGTGCTCTGTTCTCCTCTTTAAACCATGCAGGGACCCAAGGCATATACTGGATAATTCTGTCTGTTATACGGTGTGCTCCTGCATCCTTTTTATAATCACCGTGGCAATCATAACAGGACGTTGCTCCGAGAGCTTTTTCCTTAGGCTGTATTCCGTGGCTGTCTGAAAAATAATGTGCAGCCATAAACAACATTGGCTTAGGATTTTTCACTCCTTCTGCTTTTAGGACTTTGGTAAGAGCTTCCTGCATTGCTTTTACGTCGTCATCCCACCAAATATCGGGGAAACCGTCTCCCGTATGGTCACAAATAACATATCCGCTATCCTTTAAAACAACTTTGCCAATGTTAGGATTGTCCTTACATGCCTGAGGCTCTATGTTTTCCAACTCTTTTTGGGTATAAGCATAGAAATTTGCAACTGGCAAATATTTATCAATTGCAGCATTGATTTCTCTCAAGTAAAGAACTTTGGCACCGTTATAAGCCAAATCGGACATGTCTTTTCCCTCTTCTGGATTAGCATCAACCCAAGTAAGAATGGTGATTGGGTTACCTATAACTATCTGAGGATATCCGTTTGCTCCGTTTGCCCAATAAAGAGGAGGATATACCATATGATCGTCGTTTTTATTATAAGTTACAGGAACTCCAAGTTCTTTCTGCTTATCAAGAGAAATTTGGTAAAACATTTTCCAAAAATCAAATTTCGGATTTGTCATTAAACCGTTAACTATTTTCCCCGTATCAGCTTCACTGTCAAACCAAAAATAATCAACCATTTGCGCAACATAATCCATTGGCTGAATTCCGTTACCATCTGCATTTATAGTCTGAGACACCATGTGGAAATGAGGTATTCCGTATCCTGGCGATGTTCCGTAAACAGGTGACAGTGCATAGTATGGAGGAAAAGCCATTGCAGGAAAGTTGGATGTTCCACCCATTAAAATGTAATAGCCGAATCTATTGTCAAAATTGGAATAGTATCCCAGTGTATCGTCAAAAGTTCTGAATCTCCATGTTTTTCTGAAAGGTGCATGGCAAGTTTGACAAGCTACTTCAGCAATATGTCTTCCTGTTGATTCTCCAAATTTTTCTTCGTGTGCTTTTGTAGGATTCGGCGCATCAGAATCACCTCCGTTTAAGTGACAATACTCACATGTTCTTGGTTTCGGGTTGTTGTCAAGGTCATTACGAGCCATATGTGCAGTGTCAGTTCCTTTGAGAAAATTGTGCTTATCTTCCAAAGAACCTGATGTCCTTAAGTGACAGGAACCGCATCCCATTTTTTTGCCTGACATGTGCACATCATATCCTGGTGCATCTTCATCAGATGTAAAATTAACATAATGTCCGTTTTTAACCCAGTCAGCAGGCATTCCAAGATTGTATAGCCTACCTTTGGTCCATTCACTGTTGCCATGATCTTTGGTCATAACATGACACTGTCCACACACTTTAACCCATTTCCATGAGTTAATGTCGTTATTTCCGCCGAACAGCATTCCATCCATAGGAATACTTCCTGTTCCGAGGTCAGAGGCATTGTAATACGCCTTAGCTGTCCAATCAGAACCTGACTTAACAATTTGAACATAAGTAAGAGGTGTTCCATCATGATTAATATCCAATCCCATTAATCCAGCAGTTGGAATCATTTTAAAGAAATATGGGAGATAATCATGCTTTGTAGCCATATTTTTAAGTGCATCAAAAGGAATTTTACCGTTTGTCCAGTCTGCAATAACTTTCGTTAAGTTAATGTTAAAAAAAGATGTGTTATCATAATAAGTGTAATCACCTTGCATAACTTTTCCGAAAGCATATTGAAAAGCACCCCAGCCTAACCCTACAAGACCGCTGTATTGAATGCCTTCCCCCTCCACAAGAGGAGACCTTACATAATCTCTTACAGATGCATTAGGATCATCCCAGTCAGTGTAAAATTTTCCCGGAGCATAATATCTCAATGGATAAGGGATAGGAAGTAATGCACCTGTCCCAGGATCTTTAATTTCATAACCGTAGACAAATTCGTTAAAGAACATACTATAGAGACTATCCATTGTTAAATTCTGACCTGTAGCATTGTTGATATAGGTTAATAAATCCTGGAATACAGCACCAATGGCTTGCTGATTAGCTGTTAATTTAGCCATTTCATCGGCACTTCCATTTGGATTATACGTGTATGCTGCTTTTAATCCATTTTTATCATATATATTAGGAACAATTGAAGCAGGAGCATACAAAGCGTATGGCAGTGATTTACCTGTTGGATCTATTTTTTTCAATCCGTCTGTCCATATCTTAAACAATTCACCAACCATCTCTTTCGGCATTTGTGCAAGCTGAAAAAATTGGGCTCCAATAGGACGTGACATTCTCATAATACCATTAGTATATGTAAGAGCGCTTTGGTTTAAAATACCCTCTTTTAATGCCATTCCAAGAGAAACCTTAACAACATTCCCAGAAGCATCCCTTTCAGCAAAAATCATCATTCTCGGTCTGAAAGGTTGCACCTTGAGACCGTCGGATGCAGTGTAAACATAAGGATTAGTATTATAATCAGGATCTATATGACACAAAAGACAATCAGCTTCCATAACTCCCGATTTGGACCAATCATGTTTTTTGGGAGCACCAATATCACTAACCGTCTGGGCAATTGATTTACCGCTTATAAGAGCATTTGTAACATCATTGGAAGAGTATGAATAAAAGTCTCTGTCATAAGTATGAACAGGTTTCAATGTAGGATCATCATAAGGTGTAACTGTGCCGTCATTATTTACTATACCTTCGGCAGGACCTCCTCCTGTATGGCACGAATAGCAGACTGCCATTTCATCTGCAATACCAACATCAAAAAAGTATGGTTTGTTTTCCGAACTAAAAGGTTCTTTTAAACCGCCTCTTTCCTTCTTAGCCGCCAACTGACGGTAAGAAGGAGGTCACCATGCACCGAATTGCCCGGGACTTTCAAGATGTCCGTAGGCATTGGACAGGTATTTATACAAAGTGCCGTCTGAATTTTTGGCTGACCAATGATCGTCGACATTTTCACCGTTAGGTCCTGTCCCTTCTCTGAAATGGTAAGCTTTTGTAACAGCATTGTAATCATGACACTTACCGCAAGTTTTTTTAGGGCTGTATTCGGGACCTGCATAATATACGGAGCCGTTTGCAGCAGTAATATTGTCTGCTTTATTAAGCTGTGCCGCAATGGGATTTCCGTTTTTATCCAACAGTTGAACCGCAGGATGGGCTAATACCATAGAAGGTATAAGAAATACCGCCATTAAAACAAGAAATGAAGTTAACTTTCGAACATTCATTACATATCCTCCTGTTTCCGATTATTTTATTTAAATTTATTCGGTTATGGTGTCCTTAAAATAATTGATTTGTGGCATTTCATACAATCGGACGTTGTATGGCACACATTACACGACCTGAAATTTTCAATCGCTGCTTCAGCATGTCCGTTTTCTGGAGAAAATGCCATCCAGTTGCCCACTTTATGAGAAAAAGGCTTTTGTGATTTATGACAGTCAACACAATAAGATGCCGTATGACACACTGTGCATTTATTTCTGTCAAGAGTGGCTTCCATACCGTGCTGTCCCGTTTTCCAATTGAATATATGATCTTTGGGCTTTTTAGTTGTATGGCAATCAATACAGAATTTACCATTCTTTTCAAAGTTCTTATCATGACAGAACCTGCAACTGTCGTCAAATTTACTTGTAAAACCGTGATTAGCCTCCCAGTCTCCTCCATGATTTTCAGGAGGAATTTCTTTTCTAACTTTTGTATGACAAGTTTCGCAACTAATAGGAGCTGTATCACCGTCGTGGCATTCTTTACAAGTATCCATTTTGGGCCATTTAATGCTTTTTAAAGATTTATTTTTATTAATACCTTCATGGCACTTATTGCAATCAACATCTTCGTGAGGCTCGTGAGTAAAAATCAAATCATAGTAACTTTCCGGCTTGGGATTAACACCTTCGGAAACTTCATAATCTTTTTTCGAGCTGTTTACAGTGTGACACATTAAACAATCTTTGTTTGGACTGTCAGTGTCTCCTATATCATGGCACTCACCGCAAGTATCCATGTCTGGGTTCTCCATTTTCCCTTCGTCATTCGCTTTGTGGCATTGACTGCATTCAACCTCGTTTTCAACAACATGAAGGTTATGACTAAATTTAAGGTCAGCTTCACCTTTTTTACATCCGACAAAATTCAAACCGAAAATAATTATTCCTATTAATAAAAAATATGCTTTTCTGTTCATGGCGCCTCCACCTTTACCATTTAATATGAATTGTTGCAGTTAATGTGTTTATAGAATCAACACCGTATTCTTTGTAAAAATCGTCATTTTCATATTCGTATTCGAGGGATGCTGAAAAAGTTTCATTAAACTCGTAATTAACCTTTCCGTAATAATGCCTTGCAGTCTCATTTTCAACAAGATGATTAACATCTTCGCTCTTATAGTAGAATCCTGCTGCAAGCTGCAAATGCTCTCCTATTTTTTGGCTGATATTCCCGAAAACAGAATATGATTCTTCTTCGTAAATATATCTGTTGTTCTCTTTCCATAAACTGTAACCCAAATTTATATGAGTGCCTTTTAACACCCAAAAATCTTCCATGTTTATCCCAAAAGTGTATCTTCTGAAATTGGTGTTATAAAGAGTTTCATCTTTGTTTCTCGTTAACTGCCTCAATGTATAATTCAAATAAACGGATAATCCTTCAAGATGAGGAATAGGCTGTGAAACAGACAAAGTCCCCTGCCAATAATCAAGCTGTTTTCCGAGATAAAAACGTTTCAAATCGTCTGAAACGTTCTCTTTAACGGAATATGTATAATCATAGATAAAATCATCCGACTCCTTCAAGCTGAATCTTTTGTAAAGATTAAATCTAACTGTTGTCTTTGAATAGGGGCAGGTTCCCATAATATCAAAGGAAAGGTCTTTGCTTTTACTGTTTATCAGAGACCACATTGCCCTAACTTTAAGTGCATCCAAAGGCATCCAGTAAACAGAAGTTTTAAAACTGTTCTCTTTGTAGAAAACCGAATCAAGGTTAATGAGAAGATTTTTTACAGGCTTTATTTCAAAGTTGAGCCCGCCTACTCCGTCTCTTGTGAGGTCAGAATACATTTGAACGACACCTCCTCCGAAAGCTTCCACACTTAACCAGTGGCCAAGGACACCGTTTGCCCTAACCCATGCGCCGTTAAAATGAACACTTTCAGCACCGTAGGCATATTGTCTCCCTATTCTCACATCTACATTGGAAAA
>CAZLFW010000009.1:0-10418 GCA_964559045.1 uncultured bacterium | reverse complement strand
GCATTAATAGAAATACCGTGCAAAGGTCTTTAATAGTGTTAAATAAGGAAACAGTTGTTTCTTCGACAAGGTGGATATAATAGAAAGATTATTGGATTGTCTGTAAGGGAAATGTAATATTTATCTTAAATATGAATTATTTACACCTCCTAAATATTCTTACATTGAACTTTTAACAAAGTCAAGTTGAAATTAACTGTCATTGTTGATAGGCAAAAAGATATTGACCAGTTATTGCATATATAATTTTTCTTGATATTAGAAACTTTTCTAAATAGTTGGACAGTATATAAGCTTTTCAATAATCATAAAAAAATTTTTTAAAAAATAAAGAGCCTTGCACGGCATTTTTAACGGACATTATCTATGTTGTGATTTTTTACTAATTTTTACCTTGAAGGCTTTTATTTATTAAAATATCTGTTTACTATCTCTGCAATTTCTTCAGCCATTTTGTTAATTTGTTTGTCATCCTCGCCTTCAAGCATTATACGTAGTTTTTTTTCTGTTCCCGAGTATCTTACGAAAATTCTTCCTCTATTGCCGAGAATGTTTTGAAATTCTTCTATTTTTTCATTTAATCCTGTAATGTTTTTCAAAGGAATTTTATCCTTAACCAAAACATTTTTTAAAACTTGAGGGAATTTAAAAAATAATTTTTTAAAATCACTTGCTTTTTTATTTTCTTTAAGCATAACTCTCAAAAACTGCAAAGCTGTTAATATACCATCTCCTGTAGTATTGAAATTTTTGTAAATAATATGTCCCGAAGGCTCACCACCCACGTTATATCCGCCTTTTAACATTTCTTCGACAACATATCTGTCACCTATGCCGCTTTTAATTACGTTTATATCTTGTCTTTTGAAAAATATTTCAATTCCTATGTTGCTCATTGGAGTGAGAACAACTCCGTTGTTCGAAAGCTCGTTATTTCTCTTGAAAAAGTCTGCTGTGCCTGCAATAATATAATCACCGTCAAGCTCTTCTCCGTTTTCGTCTACCATGATACATCTGTCACCGTCACCGTCAAATGCAATACCTAAATCAGCTTCCTCCTCAATTACTTTTGAACGCAGTTTCCTCGTGTTTGTGGAGCCGCAGCCTTCATTTATATTTGTGCCGTTGGGGCTTGTGCCTATTGTAATTATGTCCGCTCCAAGCTCGTAAAATACTTCGGGAGCTACTTTGTAGGTTGCTCCGTTTGCACAATCCAGTATTATTTTTAATCCTCTTAAATTAAGGTCTTTGGGAAACGTGGTTTGGAGAAACACAACGTATCTGCCGAGAGCATCGTCTATCCTTTGTGCTCTGCCCACCTCGCTGTTTTTGGGACGGTATTTGTCAAAGTTATTTTCAAATATTAATTTTTCTATTTCTTCCTCTTTTGCATCGGGAAGTTTATAACCTTTTGAAGAAAACACTTTAATTCCGTTATCTTGGAAAGGATTGTGAGATGCTGAAATAACAACTCCCGCATCAACTCTCATGCTGCCTGTTAAAAATGCGATTCCCGGTGTGGGCAAGGGACCCACCACGTAAGCATCGCCTCCCATTGCGCAAATTCCAGATACAAGCGCATTTTCAATCATATATCCTGATAATCTCGTGTCTTTTCCTATTAAAATTTTCTGTTTGCCTGTATTTCTGAAAATAACGGAGATTGCTTTTCCAAATGCAAGGGCAACTTCACTTGTCATAGGGTAAATGTTGGCTTCTCCTCTAATTCCGTCGGTTCCGAAAAGTTTTCTCATTCTACTCCCCTTTTTTATTTATTTCTTTTATTTTAACCTTAACAAATTCACTTGACGGTTGAACGTTTTTAATATGCTCCGGATACTTTAAGATTATTGGAAACGTATTATTATCAAGCGAATTCACGTCAACATAAGCACTGAAATCACCTTTTTTTACAAGGTTTAAAAAGTTTTCGCTTATGTCACATTTTACATCTATTTTGGAAGGTTTTATAAAAATGTTGTAACCTTCGAGATTAAGAGTTGTATTTACATCTATTTTAATATTTTTTATTGTTTTCGGGACAAACTTTTCTTTAATGTCAACTTTTACTTTAACTTTTGAAGGTTCTGCTTTTTTCAGATATTTTAATCCTGTTAGTAAAACAGGAACAGTTTCCTCAAAGCTTTCTTTTCGCTCTTTTAAGTCTATATCTTCGGTTGCCAATGCTTTTATTCCGCTTAAACTCCCTTCTTCAGCGGTTACTTTGATAATTTGCGGACTTATTTCCACTTTCTTTATTTCATAACCTTTAGCAATGCTGTTTTTAAATCTCGGAACAACTGTTTTTTCCATTGTAACGATTTTGTCCAAATATACTTTTATTGTGGAAGGTGTAACAACTCTTAATGTTATTTTGTGAGGTAGGTTCAGCAGCTCGGGATAGAGAACAACTTCGTTTTCTCCTTTGTGAACATGGGAAAGGTCAACTGGAAATGAAATTTCCTTTTTCGCATACAGTTTCAAAAGGGTGCTTGGACCGCTTAGTAGAATGGAAACCTTTTTAATCATTGACCTTGTTATTATGTAATTCGAAGGAACGTTGCGATACTCAAGAGGCAGCTCTATGCTGATTTCAGATTGCTGCTGTCCTATTACAACAAACCAGAGCAGAAAACCGCAAAAAACAGAAAATACTTTATACCAGAAATTGTTGAAGAAAATATCTTTTAAATTATTCATCTCTTTTTAATATCCTTACTCCCTATGAGAAGATTTGTTAAAACTTTTCTCAATGCGTCTGAATCGAGATTCCTTGTAAGCCTTCCGTGTATGCCAACGGATATGTTCCCTGTTTCTTCGGAAACTATTAATGACACCACATCTGTCTCTTCGGTAATTCCAATTGCAGCTCTGTGACGGGTTCCGAGCTGTTTGCTAATGTCAGGGTTGGTGGTAAGCGGAAGAAAGCATCCAGCGTGAGTTATTCTGTTGTTCCTTATTATAACGGCTCCGTCATGCAGCGGAGATTTGGGGTTGAAAATGGATTCGAGAAGCTCTTTTGAAACAAGAGCGTCAATCTCCTGTCCGAATTCGATTAGATTTTTAAGGCCTGTCATTCTCGGAAAAATTATTAAAAGTCCTATTCGTTTAAATGATAGTGTTACACATAGTCTAACCACTTCTTCCACAACTTCGGCTGTTGTAAACTGTATCTCTCCTTTCCATAAAAAGCCTTTGCCAAAATTAGACAGAGCAACTCTAATATCGTTTTGAAATATAATTACAATGATAATTATAATTGCACCGAGAAACTTGCTTAAAATCCAGTTTAACGTGAGCAAACCTATTGAATTTGAAATTTGGTAAATGATGAAAATTGAAAAAATACCTACAATTATTTGTGCTGAACGGGTGCCTTTAATAAAAAGAAGAATTCTGTAGATTATGAAACTTACAATGAGAATGTCAATAATATCTTGCCATCTTATGAGACTCAGGACAGACAGAATTTCATGCCACATATATTATACACCTGCTGCGGATATTTTTAAAAGCATAGAATTTGACAAGAGCAAAATATTACTATATTAATGCGTCAGCAACCTGAAGCACTTCATAAGTCTCTTTTACGTCGTGAACCCGCAAAATTTTTGCTCCTCTTAATGCGGATATTGCAGCAACGGAAAGAGAGCCCAAAATTCTTTCTTCGGGGTTCTGCGTGTTTAATATTGTGCCGAGAAAAGATTTTCTCGATGCTCCTATTAAAATAGGCAATCCCAAAGAGCTGAATTCTTTTAATCTTTTTAATATTTCAATGTTGTGCTCAAAAGTTTTTCCAAAACCTATTCCTGGGTCAATAATAACATTTGAAATGTCACCGCCTGCATTTTCAAGAATTTTAAGAGAATCTTGAAAAAAGTCGAATATTTCGTTTAATAGATTGTTGTAAACGGGATTTTTCTGCATATTTTTGGGAGTGCCTTTTATATGCATTAAAATAACAGGAACATTGCATGATGAAACTACAGACGCCATTTGGGAATCGAATTTTAACCCGGAAATATCGTTTACAATTAAAGCTCCTGCATCTATTGCTTGTTTGGCAACCTTTGCCTTGTATGTATCAATTGAAATAATAACATCTTCAAATCTTTTCGTTACCTCTTCTATAACGGGAATTACTCTTTTCAATTCTTCGTCAACTGAAACAGCTTCAGCCCCGGGACGTGTGGACTCGCCTCCTACGTCTATGAAATCAGCACCTTGTTCAAGCATTTTTTCAACCTGTTTTAAGGCTGAATCAATGGAGTAAAATTTGCCTCCGTCTGAAAAAGAGTCAGGAGTAACATTAAGAATGCCCATTATGTAAGTTTTACCGTTTTTCAAATGAAATTCACGTCCTTTGAGATTAAGCCTGTAATTTTTGCAATTGTAATTTTCAATAAGGGACAAAATCTCTTTTCCTAAAAATTTCAATGAAAACGGCTGTGATTTGAGCTTCTGTTGGAGAAGCTTAAAATGCTTCATATTTCCGGTGAGGATAACGTTGCAGTTTTGCACCGACAAATCGAGGGCTCCTTTAGGGACAATTGCATCTGCACCTATTGATAGCATTTCCTGTTTAATGACGTTTGCCACAACAGGTTTTACATTACGCAATAAAATATTGTAACATGTGCCTTTGTTTGAAACTTTAACTGCACCTGTTTTAGTGGGCTCAACCTGAGCAAGCATTTCAGCTTTAAGAGTTTCCTTGTCTTCAATTGACAAAATTCTGCAATTAAACTTCTTCAACATCTTCTTCTTTATCCTGATTATCTCTGTTGTTATTTCCGAACAGGAGATTGTCTATCTCTTCTCCTGAGAGTGTTTCCTTTTCAAGCAGGGCATTTGCAAGAGAGTGCAGCTTGTCAATGTTGTCCTCTAAGATGCTTTTGGTTTTATCGTAGCAGGTTGTGACTATTGATTTGATTTCCTCATCTATCATTACAGCGGTGTTTTCGCTGAAATCTTTATGACGAACAAGCTCTTTACCGAGAAAAATCTGCTCGTCTTTTTCTCCGAAAGCAAGGGGACCCAGTTTGCTCATTCCCCATTCGCATACCATTTTTCTTGCCAATGCTGTGGCTCTTTCAATATCGTTCCCTGCTCCTGTGGTAATACTTCCGAGAACAACCTCTTCAGCAACACGTCCTCCCATTAGAATGGAAATTTGAGCCAAAAGATACTCTTTTTTATATGTATGTCTGTCGTCAATAGGCAACTGCTGAGTTAAGCCGAGAGCTCTTCCCCTTGGTATAATGGTAACTTTGTGTATGGGGTCTGCTTCAGGGAGAAATTTGGCAACAAGGGTATGCCCGCTTTCATGATATGCTGTAACTTTTTTCTCTTCTGGGCTTATAATCATGCTTCTTCTTTCTTTGCCGAGAAGTATTTTGTCTTTTGCTTCATCAAAATCTTCCATTTCTATTTCGGTTTTGTTTTTACTTGCAGCTATTAATGCAGCTTCATTTACAAGGTTTGCAAGGTCAGCTCCTGAGAATCCAGGTGTGCCTCTTGCAATAACCGATAAAGTTACGTTTTTGGAAATAGGTTTTTTTCTAACGTGCACCTTGAGAATGCCTTCTCTCCCTTTTACGTCGGGATTATTAACCACAACCTGTCTGTCGAATCTACCGGGTCTCAAAAGGGCAGGGTCGAGAACATCGGGTCTGTTGGTAGCTGCAACAATAATTACCCCTTCGTTGGATTCGAAGCCATCCATTTCCACAAGAAGCTGATTTAACGTTTGCTCTCTTTCATCGTGACCTCCTCCTAATCCTGCTCCTCTGTGTCTTCCCACAGCATCAATCTCATCAATGAAAATTATGCACGGAGCATTCTTTTTACCCTGATTAAAAAGGTCTCTTACTCGCGCAGCACCGACACCTACAAACATTTCCACAAAATCGGAGCCGCTTATGCTGAAAAAAGGAACATCAGCTTCACCTGCTATGGCTCTTGCAAGAAGGGTTTTCCCTGTGCCCGGAGGTCCCACAAGGAGAACGCCTTTGGGAATTTTCCCTCCCAGTTTGGTGAATTTTTTCGGATTTTTTAAAAATTCTATGATTTCTTCAACTTCTTCCTTTGCTTCGTCAATGCCTGCAACATCTTTAAAAGTTACTTTGTTTTCGCTTTCTGTGAGTAGTTTTGCCTTGCTTTTGCCAAAACTAAAGGCTTTTCCGCCGCCTCCTGACATTTGCTTCATAAAAAATATCCAAACCCCTATTAAAAGCAGCATTGGGAACCATGATATGAGGATGGACTGCCACAAAGATGTTTTTTCCGCAGGTTTAACGGTAATCATAATGTTTTTCTTTTTTAGCTCAGGTATAAATTGGGAATCAGGCGGAATGTAGCAGATAAATTTCTGATTGTCTATTGTGACAACTTTAACTTTGTCGCCTTGAATTGTTATTTTTTCAACTTTGCCGCTCTCGATACGGTTTAAGAGATCAGTGTATGTGATTTCGTTCTGCATTGTGACTGGATTGTTGAAAGCGTTGAAAACCATTATCACTATTAAAACTATTACAAGCCATAGAGATATGTTTTTAAAAAAATTGTTAGGTTCCGGTTTTTTGGTTGGTCCTTTAATTGTGCTCCTCCTGAAATTTTTTCATTTTTTATCACATCTTGCCATTTTATTCAACTAAAAGATACCTTGCACATTAAAACATTTTCCGTTTTTCCTGTTATTTTTACTCTGTTATCTATCCTATACGGAATTACCCACAAAATATTATCGTTGGAATCAACAAGCAGAGGTGTTTCCTTTCTTAACCTCACAGGTATTTTAGCATTTGAGAAAAATTTTTTTAACTTGGTGTTGCCTTCCATTCCAAGGGGAACAAACCTATCCCCGTTTTTAAAATATCTGATTTTTAACGGAAATTTTATTTTATCTGAATCAAGATATGCCAAATAGCCGTTTTTATCGGGATTTTGGAAAAAATTATTTGACAATTCGTTTTTTTTAAAAATTTTTGTTTCCAAATTCAAATCCTTTTTTTGGGGCTCATTTTGCTCCTTGTATATTACAATTTTTTCGTATTCTTTGGAAAAAATAATTTTCTTGTATTTAAAAATTCCAGTGGTTGATTGTGACAGTATGAAATTGTCTAACATTGACAGATTTCCATGTCTGTAATCGAACACACAGAAATGAGAAAAAATTTTTTTATAAATTTCAAAACGGATAAATTTGTTGTTATGAAATGCACTTATCTCTACCATCAATTTTTTTTCTTCTGTTTTTACTCTGTTTTTGAAAAAGATTTCCATGTAATTTTCAATAAAATCATTCAAATGTTTTGCCTGACTCGAAAGTGAGGTAACACTTTTCTCAAGTGCAACCGAAAAGTTTTCCTTAATAAAAGGGAGCAAAATATTTCTAATTCTGTTTCTTAAAAACTCGTTGTTGTCATTTGATGAATCAAACATAAAATCAAGTTTGTTTTCACTGCAATAATTAAGGATTTCGGATTTTTTCACATTTAGCAACGGTCTGATAATATTGTTTTGTTTTACTTTTATCCCTTCAAATGAAGTTAATCCCCGCGCTTTGAAAAAATTAATGAAAAAAGTTTCCAACTGGTCGTCAAGATGATGTGCAGTTGCTATTTTATTGAAATTATTTTTTTTGCTTATTTTTTGCAAATAATCGTATCTTAATATTCTTCCTGCTTCTTCTATGCTTAGTCCGTTTTTTTCGGAAAAGCTTTTCACGTTTGCCGATTCAATAAAAAGGGTGACTTTATATTTTTTGGCAAACGAGATAACGAAATTTTCGTCTCTAAGGCTTTCTTTTCCACGCAAATTATGATTAAGATGAAACAATGCCATTTTGAGATTAAAAACATGTCTGATTTTTAAAAAAAGGTGAAACAAACATACAGAATCAGCTCCTCCTGAAAAGGACAATATTATCGAATCATTAAATGTGATGAGGTTATTCTCTTTTACAAAAGACAAAAATTTTTTTTCAATCATTTATTCAAATGTTCCGAATAAATTTTTCTGTATTTTTTAAAAAGAATTTCTTCGTTGTAAAATTGCTCAGCTCTTAATCTTCCGTTTTCAGAGCATAATGAATAGAACCTGCTGTCACCTATAAATCTAAGTATTGCAGCGGCAATTTGAACAGTGTTAGCCTGTTCCGCAACAATACCCGACTGCCCGAGATTGTCGTCACCTCCACCGTAAAGCATTTCTTTACATCCTCCAACATCAGTGGCAACAGAGGGGATTCCGCAGCTTGCAGCCTCTGCAATTACAAGAGGCTGTCCTTCTGATATTGACGTAAGGACAATTAAATCTATTTCTTCAAAAAATTCCTTTGCATTCACTCTTCCGAGAAATTTTACATTGTTTTCAAGAAGCAAAATTTTAACAAGCTGTCTGCATTCTTCGTAATATTCAGGGTCTTCGTCATAAGGTCCCGCAATTTTAAACAAAGCGTTTGTAACTTTTTGACACACTATTTTGGCAGACCTTATAAGTGTTTTCACATCTTTTATTTTTACTATTCTGCCGAGAAAACCTATTACAGGAGGATTGGACATTGCCTCTCTTTTTCTGTATTTGTAAAGCTGGAGATTAATGCCGTTTCTTATTATTGTGATTTTTTCGGGAGCAGCTCCCTGTTCTATTTCAATTTGTCTGTTTTTTTCGTGCAGAGTATAAATTTTGTCACTTGCATTGTAACATACTTTTGAAAGATAGAAAAAAGTTTCTCTCCAGATTTTTTTCAAAGGACCTATTCCTTCTTCCGGCATATACTGGTTAGGGTCAGTATCAGGCCAGATGCTTACGGATATTTCAATATCTCTTTCTCTTGTATAAATTCCGTGCTCGGTTAGCAAAAGTGTTAATTCAGGATTGTTTATTTTCATTATACTTGCAAGAAGTCCCGCAAATCCCGTTGATATTGTATGAACAACCTTGCATTCAGGGGGAGATGCTGCAAAAATATTCAGCAGGTTTATTATCAAAGAACGCATAATCCAGAAATAATTGATAAAACCTCTGTCATCTTTGAGTTTTTCGTATATCTTTTCCAAAAGATTATACGCTTCCACAGAATATAAACCTTCCACAACCATTTTCTTCTTATTTTTTAAAAAACCGTAATATTTTACAAGGTTGCAGAAGTTTTCATAAGAATAAGTTTGCAAAAAATTTTCAATCTCTTTTAGCCCTGTGAATTTTTTAGGCAAAAAAAATGGCTTGTCAGGGTATTCCTGCAAAAAAACATGATAAATCCCTTTGACATTTTCAGGCAATTCATATTTCATATTTTTTGCGTCTTCTTTTTTTGCCAGTATCACAATGAGGTAGAAATCAAACTCTTTAAATTCTGTTATTATCTGGTGAAGCCATGTTGCAACACCTCCGGATACATAAGGATATGTCCCTTCTATTACCATTCCTATTCTTTTAGGTAATTTTTTGTTTTGATTCATGCTGTTTGTTTCTCCGATTCAATCCACCATTTGTAAGCTTTGTAAATTTTTGGGATTTGTCTCACTTTGTCTAAAGGAAGGTTTTTTAAAATATTGTATAGCTCATCAATGTTTCCTGTTTTCAAATAGTAATCGCACAGCCATATCTTAACACCAAGAGCATTGGGATAACGGCTTAAATGCTTGTCTATAAGTTCTTTTGCTTTTTTCAATTTTTCAAATCTGATGCACGCTCTTATATACTTTTCAGAATATTCAGGATTTAAACTATTTAAATTGTAAGCCTTTTCAAAACATAAAAACATTTTTTCCTTGTAAAAATCCACTATGTCGTCAGGAACCAAAGTTGAATATATATACTCGTCAATAAATTTTGCAAGTTCAAAATATATTTTACCTTTGATTTTGGAATTAGTATGTTTTTTTAATTCTTTCTCAAGACTTGAAATATTTTCAACATAGTAGTCCTCCATACGCTGCAAAGTATTGGCTGCGAGTATTCTTACCATTTCATTGTCATCGTTTAATGCTTCTTTCACTAAATTGACATTTTCTCTTCCAGGATTTAATAAAAGGAGACTAATTAGGTTTATTTTCAGTTTGGCATCATTTCCTTTTAAAATTTGTCTGTAATTTAAAATCATCAAAGTATCGTTTAAAGATTTGACTTTTACCTTTCTAATATCTACAAGAGGGTTTTCTTCTTGATTCTTTTCTTTTTTTTCATGTTTTTTTGATGTTAGTTTTAAAAAATAATAAGATATATAACATAATATTGTTCCTACTGTTCCGTAAATTCCAAGAGTTAACAAAGATATTAAAGATAGAAATATCCAAATCATTTAAATAGCCTGTGATATGAGAAATTCAGAAAAAACGTCCTCATCTGTATTTTCGTCAAAATAGTAAAGTCGAAAATCAAACATAAGAGGTTTCTCCCTGTTATAATAAGGA
>CAZLFW010000008.1:0-5250 GCA_964559045.1 uncultured bacterium | reverse complement strand
CCGCTGTCAGGAAAAACGGTTACAATATTAGTTTCATTTGCTCCGGATACTGTTCCCGCAATTTTTAATGCTCCCGCAAGAGCCGAGCCCGAACTGATACCTGCAAAAATACCTTCTTTTCTTACAAGCTCTTTGGTAAGGAAAAAAGCTTCATTATCCTCCACCTGAACAATATCGTCAATAACGTTTCTGTCGAATATTTCAGGGACATGCGCCTCTTTGAGATTTTTCAAACCTTGCTGTTTATGATTAAGCACAGGTTCCACAGCAACTATTTTTATGTTTTCGTTAAATTCTTTAAGTCTTGTCCCCACACCCATTAATGTGCCTGATGTCCCTATGCCTGCAACAAAATAATCTATTTTTCCTCCGGTTTGGTTGATAATTTCCTTGCCTGTGGTTTCGTAATGTGCCAAAATATTGTTTTTATTGCTGAACTGGTCAAGCATAACATATTTATCTCCGTGTTTTTCCAGTAACGATTTTGCCAAGTCAATTGCACCGTCGGTGCCTTTTTCCGCAGGAGACAAAACTATCTCTGCTCCGAATGCTTTAAGAATTTTTCTCCTCTCAACACTTACACTTTCTGGAAGAACAATGAGTGTTTTGAACCCTTTCACAGCGGCAACCATTGCTATCCCTATTCCAGTATTCCCGCTTGTTGGCTCAAGTATAACGTTTTCTTTCGTTAATTTTCCCTGTTCCACCGCTTTGTTTATAAGATACAATGCAGTTCTGTCTTTGACGCTTCCACCGGGATTGGCGCCTTCTATTTTAGCTAAAATATTAACATTTGCAAAAGGATTTAACTTGTTGATTTTGACAAGAGGTGTATTGCCTATTGCATCGAGTATATTATTTTTAATTGACATTTTCAATCCATCCGCTCCCTATTATCATATTTTTATAATAAAAAACAGCTAACTGGCCCGGAGCAACCGAATTTTCTTTTTCAGTTAACTTAACTTCGGAGCCTTTAACTGAGCAAGATTTTTCACCGCTTCTGTATCTTACTTTTACTTTTAGCTCATTATAATTTTCACAATTATCATACCACAAAGTATCTCCAATTGTAAAACATTTATTCGTTGTTTCTTCTTTGGGACCTGCAAAAACAGTGTTGCTTTCGGCATCTATGGAAATTACGTAATAAGGCTCTCCCATTGCAATGTTCAAACCTTTTCTCTGTCCAACGGTGAAATTATGGAATCCTTTGTGGGTGCCAAGAATTTTTCCGGAACTGTTTTTTATGTATCCGTTTCTAATTTGCAAGGATGTTTCTTTTTGAATAAAATTTTTATAGTTATTGTCCTTTATAAAACATATTTCCTGGCTTTCTTTGTTTTTCTCAAAAAAGTTGGGAGAATTTGATTTTATATCCTTTTTCAGTTTATCTCCCAGAGGAAATATGATTCTGTCCAAAAACTCAGGTTTTACACGAGCAAGAAAATATGATTGCTCTTTTTTAGAGTCAACTCCTTTGGTAATAAAATTTAAATTGTTTTTTTGCGTTATTTTTGCATAATGTCCGGTAACAACTTTGTCAAACCTCTTTAAAATAAATTCGAATTTAAAATATTCGTTGCATTTTACGCAAGGATTGGGTGTTTTTCCGGACAAATACTCTTTTATGAAATAATCTTTAATTTTAAATTGAAAATCTTTACGGCAGTTGAAGATTTGCAAAGGTATTTTCAAATGCTCTGCAACAAATTGAACTTTTTTTATTTGTTCTCTGTCACCGAGAAAGTCAAGATAAACGGCACATACACCTTCAAAATTTTCAGTTGCCCATTTCAACGCATTGAAGCTGTCAATTCCGCCGCTTATTGCAACTGCCGTGTTCAACCTATTTTTCATGTTTATTATTTTGAATGATCTTTGTCCCAGCAGCATTTTTTGTATTTTTTGCCGCTTCCGCACGGACACGGATCATTTCTTCCCACTTTTTTAAAACTTCTTTTAACAGGCTTCTTTTTCTCCCTTTCCTGTTCTCCTCCGCCTGCAATGAAAACCATGTCTTGCTCTTTTTTGGTTTCTTCTTCCAACTTGTCTATTTCACGCTCGTCAACTATTCTTATTCTGAAAAAATCTTTTACAGCAGTAGCTTTTATACTGTCAATGAGGTTTATGAAAAGTTCGTATGCTTCTTTCTGGTAAACCCTTACAGGGTCTTGTTGAGCGTAACCTCTCAAGCCTATACCTTCTTTAAGAAGGTCAATGTTGAGAAGGTGCTCTTTCCATAAAGTATCAAGAGCGTGAAGAAGTATTAATTTTTCAAGATGTCTAACAAGCTCGTCTCCGTAAATTTTCTCTTTTGTGTCATACTCTTCTTTAAGTTTGTTGAATAATGTTTCTTTAAATTCTTCAACATGTATATTTTCAATATCATCAGGCTTAAAATTAAGCTTAATGCTTAAATCGGATTCCAATTCCTTTAACAGAGAGTCAATGTCCCACTCATCGGGATTGGTTCTTTCGTCTATATATTTATTAAAAATATTTTCAAAATACTCTTCGGTAAATTCAAGCATAAGATTTTTAAGATTTTCTTCCGTTAATATTTCCTTTCTGAGAGAGTAGATTGTTTCTCTCTGTTTGTTCATTACATCGTCATAGTCGATTAACTGTTTTCTTATCTCAAAATTGTGCGATTCCACTTTTTTCTGAGCATTTTCAATTGAGCGGGTAATAAGCTTGTTTTCTATAGGCTCGTCATCGGGGATTTTTATAGTATCCATTAACTTGGAGATTCTTTCTCCTCCGAAAATCCTCATTAAATCATCGTCAAGAGAAACATAAAACCTTGAAGAACCGGGGTCGCCCTGCCTACCTGATCTACCTCTGAGCTGATTGTCAATTCTTCTGCTCTCATGCCTTTCAGTGCCTATTACGTGTAATCCTCCGGCTTTTAAAACTTCTTCTCTTTCAAGAGCACACTGTTTTTTCAACTGCTCCAGTCTCAATTGATATTCTTCGTCAGAATATTTTTTATTTTGAAGCTTAATTTCTTCCTTTAACATCATCTCAGGATTTCCGCCCAGCACAATATCCGTCCCTCTTCCTGCCATGTTGGTTGAAATGGTAACAGCACCTTTTCTACCTGCTTGAGCAACAATAAAAGCTTCGTTTTCATGGTTTTTAGCATTTAGCACATTATGTTTAATGCCTCTTCTTTTCAGCATTTTACTTAAAAGTTCCGATTTTTCAATGGAGATTGTGCCTACGAGCACAGGCTGACCTTTTTTATGGCACTCGATTATTTCTTCAATAACAGCGTTAAATTTGGCTTTTTCTGTTTTAAAAACAAGATCGTTATGGTCAATTCTAATCATAGGCTTGTTAGTTGGGACAACCACTACTTCAAGGTTGTAAATTTTATTGAATTCAACGGCTTCGGTATCGGCTGTCCCTGTCATACCAGCAAGCTTGGTATACATTCTGAAATAATTTTGAAAAGTAATTGAAGCAAGAGTCTGATTCTCTTTCTCAACAGTAACGCCTTCTTTGGCTTCAAGAGCCTGATGCAAGCCGTCGCTGTAACGTCGTCCCGGCATTAACCTTCCTGTAAATTCATCAACAATTATAACTTCACCGTCTTTAACAACATAATCCACATCTCTTTTGAAAAGCTGCTGCGCTTTCAGCGCCTGATTAACATGATGAAGTAGCTCCATGTTTGAAGGGTCAAATAAATTTCCCTGATTAAGAATTTTTTCCAGTTTGGCAACGCCTTCATCGGTTAAGCTAACGGTTTTGCTTTTTTCGTCAATTGTAAAATCTTTATCTTTTTGGAGATATTTAACAACCTGATTCAATTTAACGTATTTATCCGTTGTTTCATCGGTGGGACCGGAAATAATAAGAGGAGTCCTTGCTTCGTCTATTAAAATACTGTCAACTTCGTCAACAATTGCATAATAATGTTCTCTTTGAACGTAGTCGTTTATGTCGAATTTCATATTGTCTCTTAAATAGTCAAAGCCGAATTCATTGTTTGTCCCGTAGGTAATATGGGCATTGTAAGCTTTTTTCCTTTCCTCGTCATCCAAATCATGAACAATAACTCCAACATCCATTCCGAGATATTTGTAAATCTGTCCCATCCATTCGGAGTCTCTCTTGGCAAGATAATCGTTAACAGTTACAATATGAACACCTTTTCCTACAAGAGCGTTGAGGTATGCAGCAAGAGTGGAAACAAGGGTTTTACCTTCACCTGTTTTCATTTCAGCTATTTTCCCTTGATGAAGAACAACTCCACCAATAATCTGCACGTCAAAATGACGCATATTCAAAGTTCGTTTGGATGCTTCCCTTACAACTGCAAAAGCATCGGGAAGTATATCTTCAAGCACTTTTTCTATTTTTTCCTGAGAATCGTAATTGTTCTCTTTAAAATGAGACAGCCATTTATTGGTAAAATTTTTCAACTCCTCTTGGGAGTATTTTTCATATTTTGATTCAAGTGCGTTTACTTTATCCGCATAAGGCATAAGTTTTTTTATTTCTCTTTCGTTTTTTGTTCCGAAAATTTTCTTAAAAATACCAGTAACCATTTAAAAGCTCTCCTTTTAACGAAAAATATTAAAATACAATTTTTATTTTAACATATTCGCATATTAATTAAAAGAAAATTATTAAAACAAAAAATGATTTACCATACGAATAGATATTTATACGAAATATAGTTATAACCGGGCACTTGTGTATTTAATTAACTTAAAAAAGTATCTGGTGAATTTAGAATTTGGTGTCCACTCACACTGGAATACACACTTTAAAGGGTTATAATAAAAAATATAGAAAATTATCCCGTGTTAAATGGATAAATTTTGAATCTAAAAAATTTTCTTTCCATTTTGCAGGAATTTTAATTTTTTTCTTATTCCATTTTATTTCATAAGCTGTTATTTTTCCATCTATAATCTCTATCAAATCTATTTCTTGTCCGTCATAAGTGCGCCAAAAATGAAATGATACAGGCATAATTCTATCATAGGTTAATTTTTTAATCCTCTCCATTACAAAAAAATTCTCCCATAACATACCTATATCATTTCTCAGATTCATAGGATTAAAATTGGAAATCACAGCATTTCTAATGCCGTTATCTATAAAATAATATTTGCTTTTTGAGGTGACAACTTTTCTCATATTTCCTGAAAAACCTTCAATTTTTTTTATAACAAATGTTTTTTCAAGAAGGTCAAGATATTTTTGAACAGTTTTAACATCAATTTTCAATTG
>CAZLFW010000007.1:0-4771 GCA_964559045.1 uncultured bacterium | reverse complement strand
TAAAGAATTACCTGATATGATTGAATATAATTTGAAAATTCTTATCTATCAAAGGTGCGAAACTTGAGTTAATAATTTTAAAACTTTGAACTTTAAACTGATAACTGCAAACTGTTTTAAGAGCTCTATCCTGAAAAATCTCTTTTTTCAGATTGTTTTCGTCTAATTTGCAAAGGTGAATAATTAAAATTAAGCCGTTGAAATAAAACTAATAATATAGTAAGAAAATATTTTAAATTAAACGGGGCTTTAAAATTGAGCAGAGGGAAATTCGGCGAAAAACTGGCTGAAAGCTATTTGAAACAAAAAGGTTATAAAATAATATTCAAAAATTTTTTAACCAAATATGCGGAAATAGACATTATAGCGGAACACGGTTCGAATCTTGTTTTTGCTGAAGTCAAATACAGAACCAACAAGTTTTTCGGCAGAGCCGAAGAAAGTATTAGCCCCAACAAACTTAAAAAAATAGAAAAAGCAGCAGAATTTTTTGTTTCCAATTTTTATAAAGGGAGTAAAAAAAATTTTAGAATAGACATTGTTGCCATAAACAATTTTAATAAACTGGAAATTAACCATTACATCAATGTAACCGGAGGATAATCATGATACAGAAAGAGATATTCAGGCAATACGATATAAGAGGTATAGTTGATGATACTCTCACAGACAAAGCGGTAAAGCTTATTGCAGGAGCTTATGCCACATACCTCACGGAAGCAACAGGCAATACAGGGGAAAAATTAAAAATTACAATTGGAAGGGATATAAGACTATCTTCCGACAGGTTTTTCAAAATATTATCGGAAGAGCTTAACAACAAGGGGATAGATGTTATTGAGCTCGGTGTTTGTCCCACACCTTTACTCTATTTTTCAATATTTATCCTTGACAACATTAGCGGAGGAATAATGATTACCGGAAGCCACAATCCTCCGAATTACAACGGATTTAAAATATGTGTAGGCAAAGATACCTTACACGGAGATCAAATTTTTGAACTTTACAAAATAATTGCCAAAGACGGAATCATTGCAAACGCTCCTGAAAAAGGACTCACCTCAAAATACGACATTATACAAAAGTATGTTGACTTTGTTTCAAATTCTTTTTCTCACATTAAATCTTGTTTTCAAGATAAAATAGTGCTTGATGCAGGCAACGGAGTGGGCAATCTCGTTGCTCCTCAGCTTTTGAGAAAATTAGGTTTTAACGTGGTTGAGCTCTTCTCCGAGCCTGACGGTAATTTTCCCAATCATCATCCTGATCCAACAGTGGAAAGCAATTTAACCGCATTAAAAGAAACTGTTTTAAAAGAAAAAGCTCTTCTTGGAGTGGGATACGACGGAGATGCAGACAGAATAGGAGTTCTAAACGAAAAGGGAGAAATTTTATGGGGTGATCAACTGCTGATTCTTTTCGGCAGGGATATTCTTGAGAAAAACAATAATGCCAAAATAATAGGTGAAGTAAAATGTTCGCAAGTGCTATACGACGACATTGAAAAAAGAGGAGGAATTCCGATAATGTCCAAAACAGGACACTCTTTGATAAAGAAAAAGCTGAAAGAAGAGAAAGCCGCCGTTGCCGGAGAAATGAGCGGACATATTTTCTTTGCTGACAGATATTTCGGTTTTGACGATGCCATTTACGCAACAGTTAGGCTTGTTGAAATATTATGCAAAAGAAAAGAAAAATTGAGCAATCTTTTGTCAGACCTTCCTGTTACCTATACAACTCCTGAAATAAGAATTAACTGTCCTGATGAAAAAAAATTCGAAATACCTGAAATTTTGAAACAAAAATTATTAGAAGACCCTGAAATAAAACATAAAATAAGAGATATTATTACAATTGACGGGATAAGGGTGATTTTTGACAAAGGTTGGGGGTTGGTAAGAGCAAGCAATACTCAGCCGGTATTGGTGCTGAGATTTGAAGGCGAAACACCTGAGGCGCGGGATTTTTACAGGAAAAAAGTGGAAGAGCATTTGAAAAGTTTAAGTTGAGTTTCGGAGCAAATATGAATAAATGCAAAACAGTTATGATTCAAGGCACTGGCTCGAGCGTGGGAAAAAGCGTTATTGTAACAGGATTGTGCAGACTTCTCAGTAGAAAAGGCTTTAAAGTCGCCCCTTTCAAAGCCCAAAACATGGCTTTGAATTCTTATATAACACTTGACGGAAAAGAGATGGGAAGAGCTCAGGTTGTTCAGGCTGAAGCTGCAATGATACAGCCTGATGCGGATATGAACCCGGTATTAATCAAGCCAAACAGTGACACAGGAGCTCAGATAATTATTCAAGGAAGCGTTATTGGCAACATGAGTGCGGTTAAATATCACTCCTTTAAAAAAGAAGCTAAAAAATTTGTTCAGGAGAGTTTTAACAGACTTTGCGAAAAATTTGAAATTATTATTATTGAAGGTGCGGGAAGCCCTGCGGAAATCAATCTTATTGAAAACGATATTGTAAACATGGGCATGGCTGAAATGGCTGATGCTCCGGTAATTTTAACGGGAGATATTGATAAAGGAGGTGTTTTTGCCTCACTTGTGGGCACAATTGAACTGCTTCCTCAAGAACACAGAAAAAGAGTCAAAGCCTTTCTTATTAACAAATTCAGAGGAGACAAATCTCTTCTTAAATCAGGTCTCGACATTATTGAAAAAAAAACAGGAATACCTTTCATAGGTGTCATACCATATTTCAAAGATGTATACATACAGGAAGAAGACGGAGTTGCAGTTGACGGATATGTAAAAAAAGGATTAAAACAAAATGATATAAGCATTGCAATTCTGCATCTACCACACATATCCAATTTCACTGACTTTGATGCTCTTGAAAAGGAGCCCGATGTATCGTTAAAATATCTCTCAATAGGAGAAAGTTTGGCAGGTTTTGATATTTTAATAATTCCGGGTAGTAAAAACACCATTGACGACCTTATTAAAATAAAGGAAGCTGGATTTCATACGGAGATAAACGATTTTTTAAACAAAGGCGGTTTTGTTGTTGGAATATGCGGAGGTTTTCAAATGTTAGGCGAAAAAATTTTAGATCCTTATCATGTTGAAAGTTTCAGAGACTCTGTTCCCGGATTAAATCTTTTGAAATTCAGAACTGTAATGGAAAAGCTTAAAACAACAAGGCAGGTGGAAGTTACGGTAAACCACGAAATAAAAACCTTATTTGTTGATGAGATTTTAAAAGGATATGAAATACACATGGGGCAAAACGAATATTTTGAAAGGACATTTCTTTTCAAAAACTTAAAAGATGAGACAGAAGACGGATTAATTTCGGCAAACAATAAAATTTTCGGAACTTACATACACGGTATTTTTGACAATGATAAATTCAGGAGAAAATTCCTTAACCTTGTCAGGCAAAGCAAAGGTTTAACCGAGATGCCTGAAAATCTGTCGGTGAAGTATCACGGATACAAAGAAAAGGGATTTAACAAGCTTGCGGATTACTTGGAAGAAAATATTAATTTGGATATGCTGTTTCGTATTTTGAATGCTTAACATTCGGAAGGAGAAATTTAATGGGTTTTAACTGTGGCATAGTGGGGCTGCCTAACGTAGGAAAATCAACTATATTCTCGGCACTTACCGCAAAAAAAGCGGAAGCGTCCAACTATCCGTTCTGCACAATTGAACCTAACATAGGTTTGGTAAAGGTTGTTGACGAACGTATTACAGAACTTTCACGCATAATAAAGCCTCAAAAAACAATTTACACAACAATGGAGTTTGTTGATATTGCAGGATTGGTAAAAGGTGCAAGTAAAGGAGAAGGACTTGGAAACAGATTTCTTGCAAACATTAGAAATGTGGATGCAATAGTTCATGTGGTAAGATGTTTTGAAAACAGTGACATTACACATGTTGAAAACACTGTTAATCCTGTAAGGGATATTGAAATAATAAATTTGGAGTTAATACTTGCGGATTTGGACACTGTTTCAAAAAGGATTGAAAAGACAGAAAAAGCGCTGAGAACCGGTGATAAAAAACTTAAAAAAGAGTTTGAATTGCTTGCAAGATTAAAAAATGCTTTGGAAAATGAAATTCCTGCGAGAAAAGTCTCAACAAATGACAAAGAAGAAAAAAATTTGATGAGTTCGTTGAATCTGCTGACTTCAAAACCTGTTCTTTACCTTGCAAATGTAGATGAAGACGGAATGTTAGGAAACAAATTTACGGAATCGGTAAAAAAATTTGCTTCAGACGAAGGCTCAAAGTTTATAATTATCTGCGGTAAACTGGAAACCGAAATATCACAGCTTCCTGAAGATGAAAGGAACATTTTCATGGAAGAAATGGGTATATTAGAATCAGGTCTTGATGTAATGATAAAAGAAGGTTACGAATTACTTAATCTTATAACCTTTATTACTGCCGGCAAACCAGAAGTTCGCGGCTGGACGGTTAAAAACGGCACAAAAGCTCCGCAAGCAGCGGGTAAAATACATTCCGATTTTGAAAGGGGATTTATAAGAGCCGAAGTAATATCCTACAACGACTACATTAAAGCTGGCAGCGAAGCAAAAGCCAAAGAGCTTGGTTATATGCGTCTCGAAGGAAAAGATTACACAGTTAAGGACGGAGACATTATCCATTTCAGATTTAACGTGTAAAAATTTTTCACTTGAAAAAACATTTTTGTATTAATGGAAAGCTTTGCACGGTAAAAAATATTTAAAAACTACAAAATGGACAAGCAAGCAAAAACAAATAGTTACAATGGATTCTTCCACTTCG
>CAZLFW010000006.1:0-9590 GCA_964559045.1 uncultured bacterium | reverse complement strand
GTTAAAAATACTGCAAAGTTAAAAAACAATTATAATAAACATAAAATTATAAAAAATACTCTGAAAATTGTTCCAACTGATAAACAGGAAAAAAATGCCAAACAAAGTATTGAAAAATTTGAAAAAATTATTTTAACCCATGATAAACCTACATTAAAACAATCTGCCTCAAACAATGAAAAAAATAGTCCAAAAGATTTTTTCAATTTCAATCAATCAAAATCAGAAGGGAATTTAAATGAAATTTTTTCAAATAAAAAATCAGAGACATCTCTATTCTTGAAAAATTCAAACAAACCAGATTTTAGTAAAATTTTAGAAAAAATAAAAGATGCTGTAAAGCCACCGGTTAAAAATGAGATTACAATTCAATTGAAACCAGAACATCTAGGCAAAATAAAAATAATGTTAACAATGGAAAATAATACTTTAAAAGGAAAAATCATTACCGAGCATAAAGATGTGCAACAAAGTATTTTAAACAATTTTAATCAGTTAGAATCAGCATTAAAAGAAAAAGGTATTAATTTAAGCAATTTCAACGTTACTGTGGATAATGAAAAATTTTCGGATGAATTCGGAAACAGAAATAAAAAATATTCAATGTCAAACAGGAAAAAAAATATAAAACCTTTTTCTCTTTTAAATGAAGAAGAAACTTTTGAAGCAACAAGAAATACTGTTTTTAACTATTCAATAAATAATATTAATAATTTAAATCTTATTATATAAGAGGAGGGAAAAATGCTATCATCTTTGTATTCTGCAGTGAGTGGGATTCAGGCAAACGGAAATGAAATTTCAGTAATAGGCAATAATATTGCAAATTCAAACACAACAGGATTTAAAAGTTCTCGAGCATCATTTGAAAATATTATGTCCACAACTCTCGGAGGAGGTTCAGGATCTCAAGTTGGAAGAGGGGTTCTCACAGGCTCCATTATGCCTATTATCAGTCAAAGTTCTTTTGATACCACATCAAGCCCAACTGACCTTGCCATTGACGGAACAGGATTTTTTGTGGTGAAAGATCAAGGGGGAAAATCATATTACACAAGAGCGGGAGATTTTATTTTTAACAAAAATGGTAAATTGGTGAGTCCTTCAGGCTTTACTGTTCAAGGCTGGGCAATTGACGAGAAAACAGGACAAGCGGCTGGAGATATAAAAGACATTGACATATCAAGTATTTCATCAAGCAGTAAAGCAACATCAAAAATAACACTTGGTGCAAATCTTGATTCCACTTATGAAACGAAATTTGTTATTAATTCCTATAACAATAAAATAGTTGTAAATGACGGAACAGGCGGTGCTTCTAAAACATACACCATAGAAGAAGGTGTTTATACAGGTTCTTCTCTTGCGGAAAAAATTCAAAGTAAGTTAGGAGTTTCTGATTTTAATATTACTTTTGATGATGTTACCGGAAAATTCAATTTTTCAAATAATAGTGGAAATAGTGTTACTTTAAATATTACTCATTCTGACTTTTCTATGGGCGAAGTCTTGGGTTTAAAAATAAAAGATTTAAACAGCGATAACCAATACACAAGTGCAGACGATATAGCAATTGCAAATGGAAGTTCAACAAAAAGCACAACAATTCCAGAATTAATAACAAAGACCAATAAAATTACATCTGATAATAACACTCTAATATTTGAAGAAGATGGAACAAAATTTACTGCGACAATTACAACGGGAAACTACTCTCTTGAGGAGTATGTTGATACAACTAGCAAAACAATAAAAACACCTCTTGGAAAAGCAATTGAAGATGCTTTGAACAATGCAGTAAGTTCAACAGGTGGAAATCCTTCCAATAAATACACTGTTGAGTTTGATAAAGACACAGGAAAATTTAAAATAAATGCAACAAATAATACTGCAACAGATTCAACAGTAAAATTTTACTGGGGCGATGACACTGTTTCTGACGATCCTGGAGCAGATACAACTGCTGAACAAGTACTCGGGTTTGTAAAGAAAACTTTCGACAATCAAAATAATCCTAATGTTAAAAATTCATTTACATTAAATGTTCCTGCAAATGGCTCTTCATATCTAACAAGTTTATATGCTCCTGACACTATATTTGACAATTCAAGTTATGATTATTCATCTACCATGAATGTTTATGACACTCTTGGCAACCCTCACAATGTAACAATTTATTTCAAAAAAATATCGGAAAACTATTGGGAATGGCATGCAACTGTTTCAGGTGACGAACTTGACGGAGGTTTAAAAGACGATGACGGTAATCCTCAAGTTTATGAAGTGGGAAACGGTGGTTATATAAGCTTTAACTCAAGCGGAAGTTTAAGAGAAGCTACAGGCTTAAAAGAACTATATTTTAATTTCTCAGGTGGAGCAAAATCCCTTCAAAATATTACTCTTGATTTTGGAACATCAACTTTAAACGGAGGTAGCGGACTTGACGGAGTTACGCAGTTTGCATCATCATCAACTACTTTTAGTCAAAGTCAGGATGGATACGGTTCTGGAACTTTAACAGGATACAGTGTTTCTTCTGACGGTATCATATCTGGAATTTACACAAACGGAGAAATCAAAGGGCTTGCAAAATTAGCTCTTGCAAAATTTAAAAATCCTTGGGGACTTTCAACAGTGGGCAAAAATCTTTTTGAACAAACAGTTGATTCAGGTGAAGCAATTATAGGTGCTCCTGACACAGGTGGAAGAGGCAAAATAGTGGCAAGTGCTCTTGAAAGGTCAAATGTGGATATTGCTGAAGAATTTGTAAAACTAATTTCAGCACAAAGAGCATACCAAGCCAACTCAAGAGTTATTACAACGTCAGATCAATTGTTAATGGAAGTTGTAAATCTTAAAAGATAGTAGATAAAAACAGAAGCAAACTTTGTTTGCTTCTGTTTTACACAATTAAGTCAAACAAAGTTCCTTTAACTGCACTTTCAATGGTATTTGAATTAACATTGGAAACATTTTCATTTGCCAAATTCATTGAATTGCCCACAACGTCTTTGGTCACTTCAAACGTGTTTTTCATCATCTCAATGCTATTTCCAGAATTGTAAGAAGAAATCGTGTTTAAAGTGGTGTTAATTATCTTGGAGTTTAAACTGTTTACCATAATTTACCTCCTTTGAGGTTATTTGAAATTACAAATTTTCCACTACCAAATCTCCTACCTGAGATGTGGAAAATCCCATTTTCCCGGCGGATAAGCTCTCCAATTTATTTTGAATAACAAACATAACGCTTTTTTCAACTTTATCAGCATAACTCTCTTCTCCGAGAGTTCTTAACATCATTTCTCCCGCCATAATTGCAGCAAGAGGATTTATAATACCCTTGCCTGTATACTTGGGAGCAGAACCGCCTATAGGCTCAAACATTGAAACTCCTTCAGGGTTAATGTTGCCTCCTGCGGCAATACCCATTCCTCCCTGAATCATTGCTCCCAAATCCGTTATAATATCTCCGAACATATTGTCAGTTACAATAACATCAAACATTTCGGGATTTTTTACCATCCACATACAAACTGCATCCACGTGACCGTATTCTCGATTAATTTCCGGAAAATCTTTTCCCACTTGGTTAAACACTCTCTGCCATAAATCAAAAGCAAAAGTTAAAACATTTGTTTTACCGCAGAGCATAAGTGTGTTTTTTTTATTCCTTTTTTTTGTGTATTCGTAAGCATACCTGACACAACGTTCAACACCCATGTAAGTATTAATTGATTCTTGAATCGCAACTTCGTTTACAGTGCCTTTTCTCAAATACCCCCCTGCACCTGCGTATAAACCTTCTGTATTCTCACGCACAACGACAAAATCAATATCTTCCGGTGTTTTATCTTTTAACGGTGTTTCCACATTTGGATAAAGCTTTACAGGTCTTAAATTAATGTATTGATCCAGCTCAAATCTTAACCTCAACAAGATTCCTTTTTCTAAAATGCCTGGTTTTACATCTGGATGTCCTATGGCTCCCAAAAGAATGGCATCGAACTTTCTTAATTCGTCAACAGCAGAATCAGGTAAAACTTCACCTGTTTTCAAATACCTGTCACCACCAAAATCAAAATTTGAAAATTCAAATTTTAAAGTATCGTCTTCAAGGGATTTTAAAACTTTTATCGCTTCGTTAATAACCTCAGGTCCTGTTCCGTCACCGGGGATAACGGCAATTTTATAATTACCCATATACAAATCTCCTTTCTAAGCACTGCTTTTTATAACGTAATTGAGTAAACCGCCCTCTTCTATTAATTTCTGCATAAAGTCGGGAATAGGTTGCGCTTTAAATGTAGTGTTTTTGGTTTTGTTGGTTATTTCTCCTTTTAATGCGTCAACTTCTATAATATCACCTTCTTCAATGGAATCAACAACTTCTGGACATTCAAAAATAGGCAATCCCATATTAAAAGAATTTCTGAAAAAAATTCTTGCAAAAGATTTTGCAATAACGCAAGAGATTCCAGAATACTTTATTGCAATGGGAGCATGTTCCCTTGAGGAGCCGCATCCGAAGTTCTCTTCAGCTACAATAATATCTCCATTGTTAATTTTGTTTACAAAATCAGGGTCAGCGTCTTCCATGCAATGTTTGGCAAGCTCATGCTCGTCAGCGGTATTTAAATATCTTGCAGGAATTATCGCGTCTGTATCAATGTCAGAGCCGAATTTCCATGCTTTTCCTTTGAATTTCATCTGAGCCTCCTTTAAATAACTCCCATTTCCCTTACTTTTGCTACAAGATTTTTTACAGATTCATAAGACTTCATAAGCCCTGCTTTTTCTTCCTCTGTTAAAACAATTTCAACAACTTTCTCCACACCGTTTGCTCCCAGCTTAACTGGAACTCCTATATAATATCCGTTTATTCCGTATTCTCCTTCAAGATATGCAGCACAAGGATAAATTCTTTTTTTATCTTTTAAAATAGACTCAGCCATTGCCACTGCTGATGCCGAAGGTGCAAAAAACGCCGAGCCTGTTTTAAGATAATTAACAATCTCTGCACCGCCGTTTCTTGTCCTTTCAACTATTTTATCAATTGTTTCCTTATCCATAAGGTCGGTAATGGGAATACCTGCAACAGTTGAATATCTTGGCAAAGGAACCATTGAATCTCCATGTCCTCCCAATACAAACGCATTTACATCTTCAACAGAGACATCCAATTCTTCAGCAATAAAAGAGCTCATTCTTGCTGAATCAAGGACACCAGCCATTCCCATAACCCTGTTTTTGGGAAATCCGCTCACCTCTTTGGCAACGTAAACCATTGCATCAAGGGGATTGGAAACAACTATTAAATAACATTCAGGTGAATATTTAACTATCTCTTCGGTAACAGATTTAACTATTTTGGCATTTGTTGCCAGCAGGTCATCTCTGCTCATTCCAGGTTTTCTTGGAATTCCCGCTGTAATAATTACAATATCCGAATCTTTTGTATCTTCATAATTATTGGTGCCTATAATTTTACTGTCAAAACCTTCCACAGGTGAAGCTTCAAACAAGTCAAGTCCTTTACCCTGAGGAACACCTTCAACTATATCTATTAATACCACATCACCGAGCTCTTTACTTGCCGCCCAATGCGCTGCAGTGGCACCTACGAATCCAGCACCTACAATTGTAATTTTTTTTCTTTTAAACATATTCCCCTCCTATTTTAAACACAATTATTGTATACAGTATACTATTCTAAATAAGTAAAAAATTCAAGGAAAAATTTTTATTTATTTTCTTCTTTTAACAGTTTATATTCGAGAGAATCAACCAATGCCTGCCAACTTGCCTCTATAATATTTTCCGATACCCCTACTGTAATCCATTTATCCTTATCATCTTCAGATTCTATTAAAACTCTTGTTAAAGCAGCGGTTCCAAGGTCGGTTGATAATATTCTCACTTTATAGTCGCTTAACTTAACCTTTTCAATAACAGGATATATTTTTTTTAAAGCTTTTCTCAATGCATTGTCAAGCGCATTCACAGGACCGTCTCCGAGAGCTGCTGTATGCTCTTCCCTATCATTAACTTTTATCCTGATAGTTGCTTCTGAAAATGGTTTTCTGTTTTCCAGAAGTTTTTCATCAATAACTCTGAATCCTATTAAATCAAAAAATTTCTTATACGAGCCGCTTGCCTTTTTTGCAAGTATCTCAAATGAAGCATCAGCACCTTCAAATTGAAAACCTTTGTTTTCCAAATCTTTGATTTTGGATAAAACTTCTTGAGCAAGCTCGCTTTTTTCGTCAATTTTCAAACCAAGCTCTTCCGCTTTTGCAAAAATATTGCTTTTCCCTGATAAATCGGAAACAACAACACGCCTTTTGTTTCCCACAAGCTCAGGATTAATATGCTCGTATGTTTCAGGAGCTTTTCTCACTGCACTAACGTGAACCCCTCCCTTATGAGTGAAAGCGCTTATTCCAACAAAAGGTTGATGTCTAAAGTGTCTTTTATTTAAAATTTCATTAACAAATCTTGAAAGCTTTGTTATTTTTTTAAGAGATTCCAATCCGTTAAGGCAATTTTTATTAAGTTTTAAAATTAAATTCGGTATAATGGAGCATAAATTGGCATTACCGCATCTTTCCCCGAATCCGTTGATTGTTCCTTGCACCATGGTCACACCAGCTTCAACTGCAACCAATGAGTTGGCAACAGCCAATTCACTGTCATTGTGAGTGTGTATCCCCATTTTAACATTAATATAAGGTTTTATTTTTTCTATAATGGAAATTACTTCAGAAGGTAATGTCCCACCATTTGTATCACAAAATACAATCCAGTCAGCTCCCCCTTCTTGAGCGGCAATTATCGTTTTAATTGCGTAATCCTGATTTTTTTTAAAACCGTCGAAAAAGTGCTCCGCATCATAAATAACTTCATTACAATACTTTTTAAGATATAAAATTGATTCTCCTATTAAGTTCAAATTTTCTTCAAGAGGTATTTTAAGAGCTTCCGTTACATGAAAATCCCATGTTTTCCCGAAAACGGTGAAAACAGGAGCTTCCGATTTAATAAAGCTTTGGATAGACGGATCATCTTCTATTTTTAATCCTGCTCGTTTGGTGCTTCCGAAGGCTGTCAATTTTGAAAAGTCAAGGTTTTCTTTTTTTATAAGGTTAAAGAACTGCATGTCTTTCGGATTTGAACCGGGCCATCCACCTTCTATATAGTCTATTCTCATTTCATTGAGTTTTTTTGCTATTTTAACCTTATCACGAGCAGTAACAGCAATATCTTCCGCCTGAGTTCCGTCTCTCAAAGTTGTATCGTATATTTTTATAGAACCCATTTACTCCTCCGCTTGTTTTTCACCGAGCCCAAAGCCTTCATGAAGAGAACGCACAGCCAATTCGGTATATTTCTCATCTACAATACAGGATATTTTTATTTCTGAAGTGCTAATCATCATAATATTAATATGTTCTTCCGACAAAATTTTAAACATTTTCGAAGCAATACCGTAATGACTTCTCATACCCACCCCAATAACTGATACTTTGGAAATTTTATCATTGCCACGCACATCATCCGCACCTATTTCATCGGCAACTTTCCTTGTGATTTCAATGGCTTTTTTGTAATCCTCTTTGGAAACGGTAAATGTCAAGTCAGTAGTATTATTTTCTTCCGAAATATTCTGAACAATCATATCCACATTAATGTTGTTTTCAGCAATTGCAGGAAATACTTTAGAAGCAATTCCCGGTCTGTCGGGAACTCTAAGTATGGAAATTTTAGCTTGATTTTTATCATAAGCCACACCTGTTACCAATGCACTTTCCATTGATTTATCCTCCTTGCAAACAATTGTGCCTTCAACATCACTAAAAGAACTTCTTACCTGAAGCACAACTTCATATTTTTTGGCAAACTCTACGGATCTAAGCTGTAAAACTTTTGCACCAAGAGAAGCAAATTCAAGCATCTCCTCATAGCAAATTCTGTCAATCTTTTTTGCATTTGAGCAAATATTTGGGTCAGTTGTAAAAACTCCTTCCACATCTGTAAAAATATCACACCTTTCAGCTTTAATTGCCGCTGCAATGGCAACAGCAGTTGTATCTGAACCGCCTCTGCCGAGAGTGGTAATATTACCCTGCATATCAACACCTTGAAAACCAGCAACAACAGCAACATCATATTCCTCAAATGCTTTCAAAAGGTTGTCCGATTCTATTTTCAAAATTCTTGCTTTGGAAAAAACAGAATCAGTTATTATGGGAATATGAGAACCTAAAAAAGATTTTGCTTTGTATCCGTATTTTTTAATGGCAAGAGAGAGTAGCCCTATTGTAACCTGTTCTCCTGTTGATATTAGCACATCATATTCTCTGTCTCCCGCAGGGTCAGGATTTATATCTTTTGCAAGTTTTATGAGTCTGTCCGTTTCCCCTGACATTGCAGATACAACAACCACTACTTTGTTCCCTCTCTTTACCTCTTGCAAAACCTTTTCGGCAACATTTAAAATTCTGGAGATATCCCCTACTGAAGTTCCTCCGAATTTTTGAACAATTATTTTCATTTTACTTATTTCGCCTCCGTTGATTTTACTTTTATCATTCTTTCATTTTCTCCGCAAATTTCAATAAATATATTATAATCGGAAACATTGGAAACTTCCCTAACAGTGTTAATCCATTCTATAAAAACAATTTCCTCTCCGAAAAAAAAATCTTTATAACCTATTTCCTCCAATTCATCAATACTGTTTAACCTGTATAAATCAAAATGATATACTTTACCTGAAATAGTAGCATATTCGTTTAAAATTGTAAACGTAGGACTTACCACTTCGTCGGGCTCTCCACCAAGATGTTTAACCATATATTTAACAAACTGTGTTTTCCCTGCTCCCAAATCTCCGATCAATCCCACAATTGCGCCTTTTTTTATCTTTTGACACAGCTTTTCCGCAAATTGCTCAAGCTCTTTTAAGCCTTTTATTTTAATTTCTGAAATAAAATTCATAATATAATTTCCCACTTAAAATAACATTTGTAACGTTTTAAACTGATTATTATTAAACAGTTTTTCAATATTGAACTTGTATGATAACTCAGTTGTCTTATATTTCAAATATTTCAAAAATAATATTATCTAACACAAAAAAATACAATTGGCAATAAATTCACTTCAAATCAGGTGAATTGCTTTTTAAACACCTGTTTTTTTTGAATAATACAATATCAACCTTGAATCAAGAGATTTTTCAGGCTAAAACCCCTATGATAGTTATTAGTTCAAAGTTCAAAGTTTTTAAAATATTATAGATGTTATTTCAAAAGAAAAAGCATATAAGAACACTTGTAAAAAATTGCTGTTGGATTTTACATTTTTGGTTTTGTATTAGAATTTTTTAACACTATATCCTAACCACTAACAACCAAATCCTAATTTGGATTCTTCCACTTCGCTCTGCTCAGTGTCAGAATGACTTTTTGGGTCTCTCATATGGATAAAACATCGTTGTTGTCACTCTGAGGGCATAAGCCCGAAGAGTCCAGAAAAGAAGTGGATTCTTCCCCTTCGCTTTGCTGAAGGGTCAGAATGACTTTTTGG
>CAZLFW010000005.1:0-9994 GCA_964559045.1 uncultured bacterium | reverse complement strand
CCTTTAAGATCGTTGCACTGTATAATTGAATAAGACTTATCCGAAAATATTTCCTTAATTGGTTTTTGTTTCCATAAATCTCAAATTTACATTATTTGTCTATTTCAACCACAAAACCGTCATATCCCCTTTTTTCAGCTCTTTTTAAAACTTTTTCAGCTTCTTTTTTTGTTTTGTAATTCCCTATTAACACTCTGAAAAAAGTATCACCCTTTACCAACATTTTTTTAACATAAGTTTTTACGAAGTGTTTTTTTACATATTTTTTAAATCCTAACGCATTATCATAGAGTTTAAAAGATGCAAGCTGAACAGCAAAATATTTTTTAAAAGAAAATCTGTTCCTCCCTAATTTAACAGGAGAACTTACTATATTTATTCTCACTCTGGCAGTGCCTTTGTGTATCATGTCGAGCTTTTTTGCAGCAGTATAGGTGAGGTCTATTATCCTCCCTTTTACAAACGGACCTCTGTCGTTTATTTTTACAATCACAGACCTTCCGTTTTCCAAATTGGTAACTTTTACGTATGTCCCGAGAGGAAGCGTCTTATGTGCTGCTGTCATGGAATACATATTATATATTTCACCGCTTGCCGTGGGCTTGCCGTGAAAATCGCTACCATACCATGATGCTATACCTGTCTCAGTGTATCCTTTGTAAACTTTTGTCGGAGATTTATAGTAAAAGGTATTTTTCTTAAACAGAGCACAAGACTGAAGCAAAAGGCTTGTTATTACAAACAAAATAAACACAATAACTTGTCTATTCATTAAACGGCTCTCCGGAGCATGTGAATTTTCCGCTTTTGGGATGACTTTTATCATAAGTTGACATAAGTTTCTCTATACCCACATGAGTATATTTTTGAGTGGTTGAAAGTGACGAATGCCCGAGAAGCTCCTGAATCATTCTAATGTCCATTCCCGAATTAAGAAGGTGAGTGGCAAAAGAGTGCCTTATAATATGCGGAGTAACTTTTTTATGAATACCTCTTTCAGCGGAAACATCTTTGATAATAAGCTGCACCCCCCTAACAGTGAGTCTTCCGCCTCTGAGATTGGTAAAAAGAGGAGTAACGTATTTTCTGCTTATTTTTTCTTTTACCGGCTTTTTTCTGAGACCAATATACCTTTTAAGTTTTTCTCCCGATATATTGTTAATTATAACAATCCTTTCCTTTTGTCCCTTACCGAAAATTTTAATGTAATTTTCCTTAAAATTTATATCTTCAACATTTAAAGCCACAAGCTCTGAGACTCTCATCCCTGTGGAATACAAAAGCTCAAGGATAGCATTATTTCTCAAGGATTTTTCATTGTCTTTATCTTTTTCATCAATATTCAAAAGATTATACATTTCATCAAAATTCAAATATTCAGGTAATTTTTTATCTGCTTTCTGCAATGATATGTCACTTAAAGGATTTGAAGATACAGCTTTTTCTTTGATTAAAAACTGAAAAAAATGCCTAAGGGAAGAAATTTTTCTGTTAACTGAATTCTTTTTGTTTGCTTCTTCTTTTAAAAGAAAATGCAGGTAATCAAGAATAATATCTTCGGTAACTTGACCAATATCTTCTATTTGGTAATTTACATGAATAAAAGCAAAAAATTGCCTTATATCTCGTTCATACGATTTTACCGTGTTATCGGAGTAATTTTTAACGAATTTAAGCTTTAATTTAAAAGAATTTAATAAATTTTCTATTGATAAAAAAGGATTATTGTGCGATTTTCCCTTTATGTTACGTGATAAATTCATTATATTCCTTACGGTTTCGCTGCTGTTTCATATTATTCTTGTTTTTTTTATAAAGCAAAACCTTTTTTATCAAAATACAAGATTATTCAAAAAAAATAAAGAAAAAAATATTACAAAAGTAAGGTTTATTGATTTGCCTGACAAATTGAAAGAAAAAAAAAACAACAAGGCAAAATATATTGCACAAAAATCTTTTGCGGCAAAAAAAAATGTAAAAAAAGAAAATCCCCTTGTGAAAACAAAAAAGCTAAAACCTCAAAAAAAAGTTGCAGTTGTTAAAGAAACCGTTCCCCTTATCCCTTCCGCTGTCACACAAAAAAAAGTCAAAAAATTAATAAAAAAGCATGAAAACAAGAAAAGCGGTAAAAACTCCAAAGTCAAAACCAAACCTATAAAAAAATTTAAAAAAGTTGTGAGCAGACGAAAAAAAGAGCGGAAGCCTGTTTTGCGAAAACCTTCAAAACCGAAAAAGGAAACAATTAGCTTGAATAAAGTGACCCCTTCATATAAAGAGCTTTTGGAAAAAGGTTTTGTTTTAAATAAGCCTCCAGCAAAAAAGAAACAAAAAGGGAAAACAATGCCTGAAGTATATAAGGATGTTGACGTTCAAAAGCTCTCTCCCAATATTTTCAAATCGTCGCATATATATCCTGATGACATTGATATAAGCGATTCCATATCCATTTCCACACAATCAAGCAGGTTCGCATCATATCTGCACAAAGTAAAAAGAAAAATCGAACTTGTTTGGGAGTATCCGAGGATAGCTGGTGAAATGGGGATACAAGGCAGACTTTTCATAAAAATGCAAATAGACAAAAGCGGGAAATTAGTGGGGGTAAAACTGCTTAAATCTTCGGGAGCGACCATTCTCGACAGAGAAGCAATCAGAGCAATTAGAGAAGCAGCGCCCTACCCTCCCTTTCCAAAAGATAACAGTTTCGGAGTAAACACTATAAAAATACATGCCTGTTTCGAATATGTCATAGGCGGCAAGGAAGTATGGTAAATGAAATACAAAATGATAATATACGATTGTGACGGAGTTATTTTTAATTCGGAAAAAGCCAACTTCGAATATTACAAATACCTTTTTAACAAATTTAATCTTCCTGAAATTGATGAAAATGACCAAAACAGCCTCATGATACTGCACACTTACTCCAACGACAAAGTAATAGACCATTTTGCAACAAATGAAGAGGTTGCGAAAAAAATTAAAATTTTTTCAAAACAGGCAGATTATTCAATGTTTTATCCTCATATGCGATTTGAACCTGAATTCAAAGAAACTTGCAAACAATTAAAGAGAAAAGGATTTAAAGTTACAGTGGCAACAAACAGGAGCCATACATTCAAGGGAATAGTGAAGTTTTTTAAACTGTATGAACTCATTGACGATTACGTAACAGTTCTTGATTCAAAAGTTCCCAAACCTGAGCCGGATATGCTGCTGCTTCTGTTGGAACGTCATAATATGAAAAAAGAGGAAGCTGTCTTCATAGGCGACTCCCTGTTGGATTTTGAAGCTGCCAAAAATGCGGGAATTGATTTTTTATTTTACAAATGTAACTGTAACAATCATAAACATATTAATTCTCACTTTGAAATTTTTAAATATTTGTAGTATGTTTTTTCGCTCGTATTAATGTAAAAAAATTTAAAATTTTAAACCCCGTGAATTTTTGGGAAAAATATCTTTTGAGGAGTGTTATGAGAATTTGTTGCAAAGAATATTCAATGGAAATGGAGCTTCTCGCATTAAAGAGAAAGCTTGAGCAAGGGACTTTTTCCGAAAAGGAGAAAGAAATCATTGAGAAAAGAATCAAAGAAATAGAAAAAAAATTGGGGATGTAATGCGTTGTAAATATTGTAAACTCGAAGCAGTAACCGTAAAAGGGAAACTCAGGCTGTGCAAAAATCATTTCAACCAGTATTATATCAACAGGATAAAAAAAGTAATAAGAAAAGTTCCTGTTAAAGATAAAACAATTCTCGTTGCAATATCAGGCGGCAAAGATTCGGTTTCAGTATTACATGCTTTGAACTCGTTGAAAGAACATTACAAATACGAACTGGCAGCGGTTTTTATAGATTTGGGCATTAAAACTTTTTCTTCGGAAAGTCTCTACCTGTCGGAAAAGCTGTGCAAAGAGCTATCTGTTCCGTTTAACGTATTAAATATGGAAAAAGAATACGGATTTACAACAGAAGATTTGGGAGCAACAGGAAAAAAAGTTTGTTCCGAATGCGGGACAGCAAAAAGATACGTTTTAAACAGATATGCTTTTGAAAACAATTTTGATTTTATTGTAACCGGACACAACATGGACGATGAAATCATATTTTTAAATCAAAATATTTTAAGCAATAATCTGAATTATATAAAAAGGTATACTTTCTACTGGACTCCAACTCTTTCCAAAGTAAAACTCATAGGCAAAATCAAGCCCCAATTTTTCATTTCCGAAAATGACAATAAAGAATACTGCAAAATTAACAGCCTTGACTATGTTCAATCGGTTTGCCCTTTTTCGGAAAACTCATCACATACGAAACTGGAAGAAGGGATAAAACTGTTAAACAAAAAAATGGATTATTCTTACGGATTTATTAATTTTTTTATAAAGCTCAACAAGTTTTTGCCTGAAGAAGAATCTCAGGATTATAAATTTTGCAAAAATTGCGGATTTCCCACTTCAAATTTCGAATATTGCAAATTTTGCAAAACTTCTGAAAAAATCAAAAAAATTAAAAATGAGAAACATTAAACTCACAATATCTTACGACGGAACAAATTACTTCGGTTGGCAAATTCAGCCGCAATTCAAAACGGTTCAGCAAACAATTGAAAAAACACTTTCCCTAATATTACAAGAAAAGATACGAATTTCAGGAGCAAGCAGAACCGATGCAAAAGTCCATGCCAAACATCAAATTGCCAACTTTCATACAAATAAAGAATTTACATGCTCCAAACTACTAATGAGCCTTAACAAACTTTTGCCTTTGGACATACGAATTTTAAAAGTCGAAAATGTTTGCAACGATTTTCACTCGCAAAAAAACGCCGTTTCAAAAACTTACAGATACTACATATACAATGCTCCCGTAAGCTCACCTTTTTACAGAAACTATTCATGGCATATACCGTATTACATGGATATTAACCTGTTAAACACGGAATCCGCATATTTAATAGGGAAAAAAAACTTTTTTTCATTTACAGGGCAAAAAGCTTCCTCAAAAACTTTCGAACGTATTATATACGAAGCCTATTGGTGCAAAAAGGAAGAATTTTTGGTTTTCACAGTTACAGGCAACGGTTTTTTAAAAAATATGGTAAGAAAAATAGTGGGCTCTTTAACCGCAATTTGCAACAAAAACGAAGAAAAACATTTCATACAGTATCTTTTGTCCGTTAAAGACAGACAAGAAGGTAAATATTGCGCACCTCCGCAAGGGCTTTATCTCGAAAACATAAAATATTAAATCAGGTTTCCGTTACTATTTTCACCGCTTCTCCGGGGCACACCTTTACACAATTAAAACATCTTATACATTCTACGGAATCGGGAATCTCATCAACAGTTAGCTCCATAGGGCAAATTTCCTCGCAAATTAAACATTCATTGCACTTTTTAATGTTTTTCTTCAGTTTCACGTAAGAAAATTTATTAAAAAAGGCATAAATAGCACCGAGAGGACAAAAAAATCTGCAAAAAGGTCGCTTCAAAAAAATAAAGCTAAAACAAAAAATCACTAAAAAAAACACCTTGTAGTAATAAAGCCAACCTATCAGCTTTGTCAAAGATGGAATTAGAAAAGGAAGGGTCAAGCCAGCTTCAAGAGTTCCCGCAGGGCATAAATATCTGCAAAAATAAGCTTCTCCGTATCCGAATTTGTCGGTTAAAAAAAGAGGTAAGATAATTATGGTGAAACACAGAACAGCATACTTCAAATATCTCAAAGATTTTATTCTCATTTTAAATTTTTTCAAAGGTATTTTATAAAGCAGTTCTTGGAATAACCCGAAGGGGCACGCCCAGCCGCAAACTATTCGACCTCCCAAAGTTCCTATGATTCCGAGAAATCCTATTACAACAAATCCCGGTTGGAAAACACCTGTTGCAAGATTAACTCTGAAAGTGGAAAAAAAATTTTGCAATGCTCCCAAAGGACATGAAAAAGCACTTGCAGGACATGAATAACAATTAAGTCCGGGAGCACAAAAATACTTTAATTTTCCCTGATATATAGTGCGTGTAAAAGGAAAAAAAAAGTAACTGTTGTTTAAAACGGCAAATAAAAACTGGACAACCTTTCTTTTCATGATGCAATGCCCATGCAGCTCAAACAAACTGAAACAGCTTTTTTAAAGACATGCAAAGGCTCTCCGAGAAAAATCCCAGCAACAACAAGGAGAGTAAAAAAAATCAGCAAAAGAATAATTTTCTTCATTGTGTAGTATCCAATTCTCCGTTTTCGTCTTTTTTGTCAAAATCAACTGTTACTTTCAAACGCTTGATGGTTCTTTTTTCAACTTTAAGCACTTTGAATTTAAATTTCTCATATACCGCTTCATCGCCCTCTTCTGGGAGCTTTCCTATTAAAGATATAAAAAATCCCGCCATTGTAGATTCGTCTTCATGGGAAAGTTGTGTCTCAAAAATCTCGTTAAATTTTTTTATGGAAAAATCTCCGTCTATTATATAATTAAAATCGTCAAGTTTAATGAATTTCTCCTCTTCAATGTCAAATTCGTCGTGAATCTCGCCAACTATCTCTTCCAAAATGTCTTCAAGCGTTATAATTCCCTCAAATCCGCCGTATTCGTCAACAACAACAGACATGTGTATATTTTTTTGCTTCATTTTTTTCAACAAATATTCGAGTTTTGTAAATTCCGAAGTAAAAAAAGCCTTCTGAACCGAACGTAAAATATCTTCAACAGCCAAGCTTTTTTTATTGGTTAAAATTCTGAGAATTTTTTTCGTGTGTAAAATTCCTATGATATTGTCAATGTTTTCCTTGTAAACAGGATATCTCGAATAAGTGGTTTCATTAATAACATTCATTATTTCATCTATTGTGGAATTGATATTTATAGCTGTAACCTCAACTCTTGGAATCAATATATCCTTTACTATCAAATCTTCAAAACTTAAAAGATTGTTAAGCATCTCCCTTTTGTCGGAATCAAGAAGCCCCGATTTTTCTCCGGTTAAAATCAAAGTTTTCAACTCTTCTTTGGAAATGTTTATTTTGTCTTTAGTGGAATTAATTTTAAATATTTTCAGAATAACGGAAGAAATGGCATTTGTTATAAGGAGAAAAGGTTTAAGGAGAAAAATTATTTTTTCAAGAATATGCACAGAAACAAACGAAACTTTTTCAGGATAGGTTGAAGAATATACTTTAGGTGTAATTTCCGCAAAAACAAGTAAAACAAAAGTTGTTACAACAGTTGCGTAAATAATTCCCGAATCCCCGAAATGTTTTAAAAAAAGATACGTGGCTATGGATGATGCCGCCACGTTCACAAGATTGTTTCCAAGGAGAATTGCTCCGAGAAGACTCTCCTTATCGTCAAGAAGCTTTTTGATTTTAATTGCAGATTTTATCTTTTGCCTCACAAGATGAAGCAGTTTAAATTTGTTCAGTGCGAAAAAGGAAGTCTCAGAGCCGGAAAAAAAGGCTGAAAGGAATATGAGCACTATTAAAACGCAGGTTAATAAAATATCATTCATTAACGAAGTATTGTCCATTTACTTTCAATTAATAAATTTAATCCTTGATGTCAATATATTAAGCATTATATTTAGAAAATTTTATCAATTTTGCATATTTCTTTAAGACCTTTGCACAGCGTTTTTAACTATTGCTAAAATTTTTATTTAATATTAACAATTTATAGATTCTTCAGTCGCTACGCTCCTTCAGAATGCCCCCAAAAAAGTCATTCTGACCCTGAGCAGAGCGAAGGGGAAGAATCCATTATAACTGTTTGTTTTTACATTTATATATTTATTTTATAAAATTTTGCTACTTTTTATTGTGCAAAGGTCTTATTTCTTTTTAAAAAATTAAATTCTGCAAAAATTGAGAACAGGAAAAAAGTATTGAAAAATTTTAAATTGTTGCATATATAAATTTTTATTTCAATGTAAAATAGGAGCTGAAAATGGAATGCGAGTTTTTAAAATATGATGCCGAACACGTATGGCATCCTTGCACTCAAATGAAAGATCATGAAAATTTTCCTGTTATTCCAATAGTTAAAGGCGAAGGAGCATATATCTACGATTACAATGGAAATAAAATTTTAGATGCAATCTCCTCTTGGTGGGTAAATATTTTGGGACACTCAAACGAAAGAGTCAAAAATGCCATTAAAAACCAATTGGACAAGATAGAGCATGTAATTTTTGCAGGCTTTACGCACGAACCTGCAGCAATGCTTGCAAAAATGCTTGTGGACTTGTTTCCAAAAAACATTAACAAAGTTTTCTTTGCAGACAACGGCTCTTCAGCAGTTGAAGTTGCATTAAAAATGAGCTTTCAATATTGGCAGCAGGCAGGAAAAACGGGAAAAACCAAGTTTGCAGCCATAGAAGGGGCATATCACGGAGAGACAATAGGAGCTTTATCTGTAGGAGGTGTTGACCTTTACAAAGAAATTTACAATCCTATTTTAATTGACACGTATTTTGCAAAAGGACCTACTTGTTTTACTTGTCCTTTTGGTAAGGAGAGGGGCTCATGCGATGCAGAATGTTTTGAAAGTTTGGAAAAAGTTATGGAAGAACATGCTGAAGAGCTTGCTGCGATTATTATAGAGCCAATGGTTCAATGCGCAAACGGAATGAATATATACTCCAAAAAATATTTGAATAAATTGTATTTAAAGTGTAAAGAAAAGGATATTCATTTAATTGCCGATGAAATAGCGGTGGGATTCGGCAGAACGGGAAAAATGTTTGCATTTGAACATGCAGATATTCAGCCTGACATAATTTGTTTATCAAAAGGCATTACAGCAGGTTTTCTCCCTTTGTCAGTTGTTTTGACAGGCAATGAAATATACAACGCATTTTATGATGATTATACTAAGCTTAAGGCTTTTTTGCACAGTCACAGTTACACAGGCAATCCAACAGCATGTGCTGCAGCGGTTGAAACTTTAAAAATATTCAAAGAAGAAAATATTTTAATAAAAAATATTGAAAAAAGTAAAAAAATATATAATAGATTAAATGAAACTTTTTCAAATCATCCTTACATAGGAGAAATACGTCACATTGGCATGATTTTCGCTATGGAATTAGTTAAAGAGAAGCAAAATAAAAAAAGATTTCCATGGGAGCAGAGAACTGGTTTTCAAGTATACAAAGAAGCTTTAAAAAAAGGGGTGCTTCTTAGACCTCTTGGAGATGTTATATATTTTATGCCTCCGTATGTAGTCGGAGACAGGGAAATACATATTATGATAGATACCGCTTGCAAAGCTATCAATAAAGTCTTAGGAGGATTAAATGGCAATTGACAAAAAGATAAAAGTCTTAATTGTTGACGACTTTTCAACAATGAGGCGTATTTGCAAACATCTTTTAAAACAGATAGGATTTACAAATATTGTGGAAGCTGATGACGGCACAACAGCATTGAACGTTTTAAGAAAAGAGTCTGTGGATTTGGTGCTCACTGACTGGAATATGCCTAAAATGAACGGATTAGAACTCCTTAAAACAATCAGAAAAGACCCAAACTTAAAGCATCTTCCAGTTATAATGGTTACTGCCGAAGCTTTAAACGAGAATATTATTGCAGCATTAAAAGCAGGCGTTAACAATTACATTGTTAAACCTTTTAATGCACAAACCCTTGAAAAAAAGATTGAGGACGTTATAGGCAAAAAATAATGGACAACATATTAAAGCTTTTATCTCATGATGATGCAAATATTAGACGCGCAGCATTAAGAGCTCTTGCATTCAGCAAAAATAAAGAGGCTTATAAAGATGTTGTTCCTTTGCTAAAAGATAAATTTTGGCAAGTCAGGGAAGCTGCGGTTAAATATTTTCAAGCTGTTAAGGCGGAAAAAATACTTCCGTTTTTTTTTAACAGGCTTGGCACTGACAAAATACAAGGGAGAAAAGCTCTGCTTGATGTTCTGTCAATGAAATCAGTTGCTGAAAAAGATACACATGAAAATAAAAATCTGGAACAGT
>CAZLFW010000004.1:0-15956 GCA_964559045.1 uncultured bacterium | reverse complement strand
CACTTCTATATCTTCATCCTCATCCACAAACTCGGAAAAACAACATCCGAACTCCTTTTTGATTGCTTCCGCACTTTCAAGAGGAGTTCTCAGCCCAACTGCAATATCATTGGTAACCTGATCTCCGCCTATTGAAATTATTCCCGTATATGAAATGCTGTTTTCATAAAATACCGCAATATCCGTTGTTCCTCCTCCAACATCAACCACTGCAACTCCAAGCTCTTTTTCATCCTTGTTTAAAATAGCTTCACTTGATGCAAACTGCTCTATAATAATATCCTGCACATTGAGACCAGCTTTGTTGCAAGCCCTAACTATATTTTGAGCAGACGCAACCGCTCCTGTAACAATATGCACTTTTGCTTCAAGTCTCACTCCTGACATGCCGAGAGGGTCTTTGATTCCATCTTGTCCGTCTACAATAAACTCCTGCGGGATAACATGCAAAACTTCTCTGTCAGCAGGCAAAGAAACTGCTGTTGCAGCATCTATCACTCTTTCAATATCGTGCTGGGTAATTTCCTTGCCTTTCACCGCTATCACACCGTTGCTGTTGAATCCGGAAATATGTCCCCCTGCTATTCCTGTAAACACCGACTCTATCTTTATCCCTGACATAAGTTCAGCTTCTCTAACAGCTTCTTTTATAGCCTTAACAGTGCCGTCAATATTTACAATTACACCTTTCCTCAATCCTTTGGAGGGACAAAGTCCCATTCCCACAATATCAATGCCCTCTGAATGAACCTCTGCCACAATTACACAAATTTTGGTGGTCCCAATATCAAGACCTACAACAACGTTCTTCTGTTTTTCTTTTCTCGCCATATTAAACTCCTACAGTTTAATGAATATTTTATCTTTATATTTTAAATTAACTTCCTTAAAACCGCTGTTAAACTTGAGATTTCCCTTTTCAAGGCTTTTTATTTTCATCAGGTTTTCTTCAATGGACGTAATGCTAACCAAATATTTTCTGTGAGGCTTATAAGTAAAAATTTTTATGTCATTTCCGAAAACAATTTCCGAAATATTTTTAAAGTGAAACTGTTTGATTTTCGAATAAATTTCAAGCAAAGCCTCTCTGTATTTGGGAAAATCCTTTAAACTTTTCATTGTAAAAATATACAAACCTGACTTCAAAAGCTCTTTGTTGAAATTTTTTATAACTTTCCCAGAATCAGTAACAATATAAAAATCATTTCCGCAATTTATCACACCAATGGGAGTTTCCTCTAAAACCTCCACAACAAGCCTGTCAGGATAGCTTTTGTGCAAGATTATATCTTTAATCCAAGGAGACTTTGAAATAAGTCCGGTAAATACTTTTTTCAATTCCAAACTCAAAAGAGACATCCCTTTAAATTTTTTCAAATATGCAGTTACTGTTTTTTCAGGAATATTTTTGGTGCCTATAATCTCTATTTTTTTAATTGGAAAAGATTTTGCAATTTTACTCTCAAGAAATTCATATCCGTAAATTATCCCTCCGGTTACTGATACAAATATGAGACAGATGAGCACTTTATAAAAAATTCCTTTAAAATTCTTTTTTTTCGTCTCCTTTTTCCTTTTTTTAATTACGTATCTGTAATCCATTATATCCCCCTTAAAATTTCTTCCACAAGGGCATCAAAAGAAATTCCCGCACAGTTGGCAGCCTTAGGAAGCAGGCTGGTTTCAGTCATTCCCGGAATCGTGTTAACTTCAAGTGCATAAGGTGTTGCATCTCTGATTATATAATCTACTCTAACTGCACCCTTTAAATTAAAGTTTTTATATATTTTTTCAGAAAAATTCTTAAGCATTTCAGCAATGCTGTTCTCCAATTCGGCAGGAACAACATATTCGGTGAAACCTTTTTCGTATTTGGCTTTATAATCGTAAAACCCGCTTTTCGGTTTTATTTCCACAACAGGGAGAGCTTTTCCGTTAACAACTCCAACAGTAACTTCCCTACCCTTTATATACTCCTCGAAAAAAAGATTGTCCGACACTTTTTTTGCGTTTTCCAATGCCTCTTCAAGCTCAATTTTATTATTTACAATAAACACTCCTATTGTAGAGCCTTCTGAAACAGGTTTTACAACAAGGGGAAAATCTATATCCAACGGCGAATCAGTTGAAAAATTCGCAGTAGGCACTCCCAATTCTCTGAAAAACCTTTTTGACAGCACTTTATCCATACACAGGGCACTTCCCGTTACTCCGGTTCCGGTATAAGGAATATTCAAAAACTCCAATATTCCCTGAATTATCCCGTCTTCTCCGTATCTGCCGTGAAGAGCTATATAAGCAACATCAAATTTATTTTTTAACAACTCCTCAATTGAATTGCTCTTTATATCAACTTTAACTGCATTGTATCCTGTCCTTTTCAACGAATTGTAAATAGCGTTCCCTGTTTTAAGAGATATTTCTCGCTCCGAAGAACAACCTCCCATTAAAACACCTATTTTTTTACTTTTCCAATTCATTGAAAACTCCTCTGCATAATTTTATCTGTTGCAACTTAAAAAACAATCTCAACTTCTCTTTCCGGTAAAATCCCAAATTTATTAAACACTTTACTCTCTATTTTATGAATCAGCTCCAAAACCTGCTTTCCCGAAGCTTTTCCTCTGTTAATTATAAAATTTTCATGTTTGTTCGAAATATATGCATCACCTGAAGAAAAGCCTTTTAATCCTGCTTTTTCAATTAGCTCTCCTGCAAAATATTCTTTTCCGTTTTTAAACACGGAGCCGAAAGAATAACCCTTAGGCTGTTTTTCATATCTCTTATTCAAATTTTTTTTTATACTTTCCTTAATTTGTTTTTTTTCTCCGTGAGAAAATTCCAAACCTATCCTTGTAATAATATTTTCCTTTGAAAAATTTAGCTTCCTGTATGAAAAATCAATCCGTTCTTTTGTCAATTTTTCAATCTTGCCGGTAGCAACGTTGTAAACGATTATATGTAAAACATAATTCCCTATCTCTTTACCAAACGCCCCTGCATTCATTTTAACCATTCCTCCCATTGTTCCCGGGATACCGGCAAGGAATTCAAATCCTTCAATTTGGTTTTTAATGCAAAAATTTATAAAATCAGAACATTTCACACCTGCTTCGCACTCGATAATCCGTTTATTTTCATCTATAAAAATTCGATTTAAACGTTTCATGCTCACAAATAAAATTCTTTTGTAATTCTTTTTTGCAAAAAGAGTGTTTGAACCGTTTCCAATAACAAAAAGTTTCAAACCTTTCTTTTTTGAAACAGAAACCGTTTCTCCAAGCTCATTGTAATCGGATATTTCAGTATAATAGTCGGCAGTTGCACTTATACGCATACTGTTCATATTTACAAGCTCTTTTTCCTTCACCAAAAGCATACTCTACCCTTTGATTTTTTTCATAAGTTTTTCCCCTACCTTCCAAACGTCTCCTGCACCGAGAGTAATAACAAGGTCGTCTTCAACTATTTTCGAAAGAAATTCCGCTATATCTTCAAACTCGGAAATATAATGAACGTCTTTATGCCCGTATTCTTTGATTTTTTCATATACACTCCTTGCATCCACACCTTCAATGGGAGTTTCCGAAGCAGCATAAATATCGGTAACAATAAGCTTATCCGCATTGTAAAAAGCAGTTGCAAACTGCTCCAAAAGCTCTTTGGTTCTCGAATATCTGTGAGGCTGAAAAACAGCTATGATTCTTTTGTTAAACCCTTTTGCAGCATTGAGAGTAGCCTTGATTTCAACAGGATGATGTGCATAATCATCAATTATCAGTGAGTCTCCCGCTTTTCCCTTTACATAGAATCTTCTGTTAACACCTCCGAATCTGTTTAACGACTCCTGAATAACGTTAAAAGGAATTTCAAGTTCCCATGCAACGGTAATTGCGGCTAAGGCGTTATATACATTGTGAATTCCGGGCATATTAATATTCACTTTTCCCATTAATTCGTTTTTAATGAAAACTGAAAATTCAGTTGAAAATCCGTCCTGTTTAATATCATCCGCCTTAACATCAGCCTGAGCAACCAAACCGTATGTTAAGATTCTTTTTTTAATGTCAGGTAAAATTTCCTGTATGTTCTGGTGATCAAGACAAACCACGGCAACTCCGTAAAAAGGAATTTTGTTTACAAACTGAATAAAAGTCTCCTTAATTTCTTCAATGCCGTTTTTATAATAATCAAGATGTTCGGCATCAATATTGGTAATAACGGCAATTGTAGGGTTTAAAAGTAAAAACGACCCGTCGCTTTCGTCCGCTTCGGCAACGAGAAATTCACCTTTTCCCAGTTTTGCATTGCTTCCCAAACTGTCAAGTTTGCCTCCTATTACAATTGTAGGGTCAAACTTTGCATTGTTAAGAATGGTTCCAACCATTGACGTTGTAGTGGTTTTCCCGTGTGTCCCCGCTATTGCGATGCCGTATTTCATTCTCATAAGCTCAGAAAGCATTTCAGCTCTTTTAATTACAGGGATACTTTTTGCAAGAGCTGTTTTAACTTCAGGATTTTTCCCGTCTATTGCCGAAGAAACAACCACTATTTCCGCATTTTTAACATTTTCTTCGTTATGTCCAATGAAAATTTTAACACCCAATTTTTCAAGTCTGTCTGTTACACTGCTTCTTCTCAAATCAGAGCCCTGAATTTTATAGCCGAGATTGTTAAGCACTTCGGCTATGCCGCTCATACCTATACCGCCTATTCCCACAAAATGAATGGTTCTGTTTTTTTTATACATTTTATCTCCCGCATTTGCGTTTTTCTAACATTCAACTTCAGTTACAGGTTGAGTCTCTCTTGCCAATTCGTAAATATATTTCAATCCTTTTCTGTAATCTCCCAATATATTTCCGGTATATTTAAATCTTTTTTTATTGTTTATGAAAAAATTAATCCATTTAACCAGTTTTTCCTCATTTAGAAAACTCTCTTTCAAAACCACTCCTCTGCCTGTTTTGCAAAATTCCACCGCATTAAACCACTGATGGTTGTCCGCTGCATACGGATAAGGAATAAGAATCGCTCTTTTTCCCGAGTAATAAATTTCCGCAATTGATGTTGCTCCCGCTCTGCAAACAATTAAACTTACATTCTTAAATATCTCTTCCATATTGTGGACAAAAGGGTAAATTTCATACTCTATTTTTCCATTAAATTTTTTATAAATCTCTTTTACACGTTCAAAATCTTTTTCACCTGTAATGTGAAAAATTTTAACTCCGTTAATATTTGATATTTTCTCAAGACTTCTGCAAAAAACCTCGTTTATTCTTTTTGCACCCTGACTTCCGCCGAACACCAATATCCCCTTCTCGCTATCCCCCCTGTTTTCAAATCCTTTCCTTATGAAATTACCCGTTACTTTTGATTTATAACGGAAAGGAACTTTCAACGTGTTTTCAAAAGAAAGAAATATGTGTTTAACAAAAAAAGCAAGGCATCTGTTTCCAAATCCCATTAAAGCGTTTTGTTCGCAAATACCGCATTTGATTCTCGCGATAAATGCGGCAAGCACTACAGGAGCAGCAACATATCCTCCTGTGCCAATGACAAAATCCGGTTTTTCTTCTCTGAAAATTTTAAAACATGAAAAAATCAGGAAAAAAAGCTGAATAATTGATTTCATCTTATTTATAAAGTTCATACCTTTAAATTTTTTTGCATTAATGCTTTTTATTCGCATACCTTCTTTTTCGATTATTTCCCGTTCAATTCCGTTTTTTCTACCTGTAAACACAACATTGGCACCATTTTCAGATAAATATCTTCCAATAACAACTGCGGGAAATATGTGCCCTCCAGTGCCTCCCGTAGCAATTAACACTTTAATCATTTGCAACATCCCTTGAAAGGTTCAGCAAAACTCCCACTGCAAACATCACTGCAACAAGTGAGCTTCCTCCGTAACTGAAAAAAGGAAGTGTTATACCTTTTGGCGGCAAAAGTCCCATACATACGCTGAAATTTATAAAAGCCTGTAATGTTATCAGAGATGTCAAACCTATGCCCAATAGTTTGCCGAACCTGTTTTGAACTTTCATTGACATTTTTATTCCTGTTACAAAAAAGAGCAGAAAAGACACAACAACTGCAAAAACTCCGAAAAAACCCATTTCTTCGGCAAAAATCGAAAAAATATAATCAGTGTATGCTTCTGGAAGAAAAAACATTTTCTGCTGTGAACAACCTATACCTTTTCCTATAAAACCTCCTGCTCCGAAACTGATAAGAGACTGAGCAACCTGATATCCGTTTTTGGAATAATATTTCCAAGGGTCGAGAAAAACAAGAAATCTCATTAACCTGTAATGCGAATGAGTTATCAACAGATACAATACAGGAATAACAACGGCAACAACACCGATTAGATATGTAATTCTCACCCCTCCCACAAACATCATTATATATATGAGCATTCCCATTAATATAAATGTTCCGAAATCGGGCTGACCCAAAACAAGGAGCATAATTACACCTGGAATAAGAATAAACGGCAAAAATCCGTAAGAGAAATCATCAAGCTTATCCTGTTTCTTTTCAAGGAGATACGCCATAAACATTATAAGAAAAACCTTTGCCATTTCAGAAGGCTGAATACTGATGGGTCCAAGGGCTATCCACCTGTGTGCTCCTTTAACCGGTTTCGATATAAAAGGAAAATAAGTGAGCAAAATCATTATTCCGCTGAAAATAAGCAAAGGATACGCTGCTTTTTTATAAATATTATAATCTATTCTGCTTGCCGCCAACATTACAACTATGCCTATCACTGCGAAAATCAGTTGTTTTTTCAAAAAATAATTTGTGGAATGATGGTATTTCATACTTACTGGAAAACTTGCACTGTAAACCATATACAGCCCTATTATCAAGAGGACTCCCGTTACTGTTAAAATAGTGAAATAAAATTTTTTGCCGCTACCTGTCATTGCACTCTCTTAAATTTTTTTTAACAAACTCTTTAAATGTATTGCCTCTTTCAATGTAGTTTTCAAACATATCAAAACTTGCACAAGCTGGAGAAAAAAGGACAATGTCACCTTTACAGGCAATTCGTGAAGCATATTCAACTGCTTTTTCAAGGTTTTCCACAACAACGGGAGAATGACTTTTCAATTCTTCGGAAATAATATCAGATGCTTCCCCGAAACAAATAATTTTTTTTACATTGCGGTATTTATCAAGTTTTTTAAAAGTCTCTCCCTTATAAACTCCGCCTAAAATCAACACTACCTGATTTTCGAAACTTTCCACCCCTCTGCATGTTGATGACACGGTAGTGCTTTTTGAATCGTTAAAATAATCAACACCGTTAACGGAAGTTACAAATTCCATTCTGTGCTCCAAACCTCTGAAATTGTAAACAACATCTTTTATATCTTCAATGTCAACACCGTTCATCAGCCCTATTAATCCCGCCACATAAATATCTTCGTAAAAATGTTTTCCTTTTAACGGTATTTTTTGAATATCAAGTGATAATTCTTTCTCTTCAAAATTTATTTTTATAAAATTATTATCCGCAACAGAATCTTTTCCGAAAAACAGAACATTTCCCATGAACTCCATACTTTTCAAGCTCTCTATCTCTTTGTTCAATATTAAAATCTGGCTCTTTTTTTGATTTTTAAGCAGATTAAGTTTTGCATTTTCATACTCTTTGTAATTTTCGTATCTGTTTAAATGGTCGGGAGTAATATTTAAAATCACGGCAATATCCGCATAAAACCTGTCAATTGTTTCAAGCTGAAAACTGCTTAATTCAAGCACTGAAAAATCGTATTCTTCAAAAGGCTGAAATCTCATTAAAACAGGCGTTCCTATATTTCCGCCCACAAAAACATTATATTTCCTTTTCAGAATCTCACCTGTGAGAAATGTTGTGGTTGTCTTTCCGTTTGTGCCTGTAATTGCAACAACCTTAGACTCGTCAAACCAACCGAATATCTCCACATCTCCCACAATATCCTTACCCTCTGTCCACTTCAGCTCTTTAACGTTTACTCCCGGACTTACAACTATTAACTCAGCCTCTTTAAAGGATTTTTCGTCATGCCCGTTATCAATGAATTTCACTTTTCTGTTTAAAGGCAATTTATGCGAAATTTCATTTTTATCGTTTAAAACCACTTCCACTCCGAGATTTGCAAGAAAATTAGCTGTTGCAACTCCAGTAGCTCCTGCTCCCACAACCAATACTTTTTTATTCATCCGGCTTTATCCTTCTTAAATTTTATCTCAATTTCAAAGTGCTAATCGCAACAAGTGCCAATAAAAAAGAAATAATCCAAAATCTCACTATTATCTTCGGCTCTTCCCACCCTTTTAACTCGAAATGGTGATGAATCGGAGCCATTCTGAAAACTCTTCTGCCGAAAACTTTATATGAAAAAACCTGAACAATAACAGACACAGTCTCCATAACAAAAACTCCGCCTATTATAATAAGAAGCAGTTCGTTTTTGGTAATTAAAGCACCTACCCCAAGTGTAGCTCCTATTGACAGGGAACCAACATCTCCCATAAAAACCTGTGCCGGATATGTATTGAACCATAAAAATCCTATTCCCGCTCCGAGCATGGCTCCTGCATAAATGGTATACTCACCTACCCCTCTAATGTAAGGGATATGGAGATAAGAAGCTATTTTGTAATTTCCGCTGCAATATGCAAGGAGCATAAAAGTGGCACAACTGATAATGGTGGGACCAATTGCAAGACCGTCAAGACCGTCTGTGAGATTAACCGCATTTGACGTGCCTATTATCACAAGCATTGAAAACGGAATGTAAAACACACCCAAATCCAATGTAACGTTTTTGAAAAATGGCACTCTTAAAGTGGTATCAACACCGGGCATAAAATAAACTGCAAGTGCAACCAAAAATGAGAAAAAAACCTGCATCATCATTTTCTCTCTTGCTGTTAAGCCCTGATTGTTCTTATTTTTTATTTTTTTATAATCGTCGAGAAAACCTATTAACCCGAAAGAAAGTGTGGTGAAAAGCAAAATCCATAAAAATATATTGGACAGGTTCATCCATAAAAGCACAGGAACAACAGTTGCAATAATAATGAGAATTCCGCCCATTGTGGGAGTTCCGGTTTTTTCCTGATGTCTTTCGGGTCCCTCTTCCCTCACGTATTGCCCTATTTTCATTGCTCTTAATTTGGAAATTACCTTTTCTCCGAAAAGAAAGCATATTATCAACGCTGTAATTGTAGCGTAAATAGTTCTGAAAGTAATGTATCTGAATACGTTAAAAGCGGAAAAATAATTATGCAGAGAATAAAAAATATGATACAGCATTATTTTATACCTTCCGTAATCTCTTCAAATTGAACAGCTCTCGAAGCTTTTACGAGAACTGCATCTTCCGGTTTTAAATTTTTGTTTAAAAAATCCGTAATTTCACTTTTGTTTTTGAATCTTTTCACAAAACGCGATTTTCCGTTAATATTTTCAACAATATTACCTGTTAAATCACCGTAACATAATACATAATCAATCCCCGTTAACGACACTATTTTCCCCAACTGTTTATGCAGCTCGGCACTCATATCTCCCAACTCGAACATATCTCCCATAACCAGATATTTTTTTCCAATAACATTCACCGAATCAAAGAGGGTAATAGCGCTTTTAAACGAATCGAAATTCGCATTGTAACAATCATTTATAATTCTCACGCCTTTTTCAGATTTATAAACTTCACATCTCATTTTCACAGGCTTAAAAGTTTCCGTTTTACTTATTATTTCGTGTTTATCAAATCCAAGCTCAACTGCGGTTAAAAAAACCGAAAGAACATTTAGAGCGTTAAATGTCCCCAACAACTTGCTGTGTATTTTCAATTTCTCGTTTTTGTATGAAAATTCTATAAAATTACCTTTTTCAAAATCTGAAACAGAAGACAAAAGAACGGCATCAGCACCTTCTTTTTCCCCGAACAATTTGAAAATATTTCTGTTTTTCTTTCCTTCTATTTTTTTGAAAACGGATTGATTCAAAATACATTTTTCAAGATTGGAATTTCCGTAAACAATTTTAAGTTTTTCGTTAAAAACATCATCAACAGAGCCGAACCCTTCCAAATGCCCGAAACCTATATTGGTAATTAACACAAATTCGGGAGTTGTAATATCTCTGAGCTTTTCCATTTCTCCTTTGCAATTTACTCCAAGCTCCATAATAAGAAAATCGCTCTTTTTATCCTGAAAAACGTTTTCCAAAATAGTCTTGGGCACTCCTATTAAATTGTTAAAATTCTTTTCAGTGCCTTTAAAACCCGTTACGTGCTTTAATAACTCCTTTACAGTTGTCTTTCCCGCTGTGCCTGTTATTGCAATTATTTTTATTTTATCTCTTTCTATAAAATATTTTGCAATTTTTCCGTAAGCATCAAGCGTATCTTTAACCTTAATTATTTTATCACTGTTATGCAAAAGCTCCTTTTCCGACAATGCGGCAACAGCGCCTTTTTTCAGAGCTGTTTCTATATAATCGTGTCCGTTGAAATTTACACCTTTTAAAGGGATAAAAAGCTTTCCCGAACAATCTTCCCTTGTATCAGTGGTAATCCCTGATATTGAAACATGGGAAAGGTTTTCCGCATATCCGTTTACAGCTTTTATTATATCTTTAAGACTTTCCATACTGATCCTTTAAAAAATCGGCAACAACCCTTTTATCACTGAATGCAAATTTTTTATCGCCTATTATCTGATAATCTTCGTGTCCCTTTCCTGCAATAAGAACAATATCTCCGTGTTTGGCAAGCTTAATGGACATTTTAATTGCATCTTCCCTGTCAGGTATTATTCTGTAACTGTTTTCATCAATATTTCCTCTTACTCCCCTTACAATGTCCTCTATTATGTCAAGAGGCTCCTCATTTCTCGGATTATCGGAAGTAATAACCACAAAGTCGCTTAATTTCGCTGCTGTTTCACCCATCAAAGGACGCTTGCTCTTGTCTCGGTCACCTCCGCATCCGAAAACGGTTATAATTCTTGACTTCTTATTTTTCAGTTCATTTAAGCATAGTAAAACGTTTTTCAAGGCATCCTCTGTATGAGCGTAATCAACAAAAATATTATGATTTTTATCAACCTTTTCAAGTCTGCCCGGTATAATTATTCTTTTTTTGCTCATCATTGAAACCGAACTCTTTATATCAGCACCCAAAAACTTCAAACTTCCAATTGCCGCAAGAATATTGTAAAGGTTAAAACCACCGAATAAATTCGTCTTTAATTCCAGTTTTTCTCCGAAACAGTTAAGAATAGCATCTGTCCCGTTTAAAGAGGTCTCAAACTTCTCATAAAACAGCTCTGCTTCTCTATCTTTCAAACTGTATGAAACAACTTCCACTTTTTCAATGTTTCTTAATTCGGACAAAATTTTTTTTCCGAATTTATCGTCAATGTTAATTACCGCACCTTTCTTCTCTTTGGCTCCGCTTGGTATTATTTCTTTGAAAAACCTCAATTTTGCGGCAAAATACTCATCCATGTCATTATGATAATCAAGATGCTCCGGAGTTAAATTTGTAAAAATTCCCACGTTAAAGTCAATATTATCCGCTCTGTGCATGTGAATTCCATGAGAAGAAACTTCCATTGCAATTGTTTTTGCACCTGCTTCGGCAAACTCTTTTATAATCGAGTTTATTTTACAAGAATCTGGAGTTGTGTTTTCCGCTTTGTAAACCTTGTCTTTGTATCTGTAATTAATTGTTCCCATAACAGCACAATTTTGCAAAACAGATTCGAGAATATAAGTAACGGAAGTTTTTCCGTTAGTGCCGGTAACTCCCGCAAGATTTATTTTTTCTGAAGGAAATCTGTAAAAAACCGCACAAATCTTTGAAAAACACAACCTGGGATTTAAAACTTTTACAAAAGTAATGTTCTTGTCTCTGAACCCGGAAATATCCAATCCTCTGTATGCTTCGTAAAAAATCACTTTTGCGCCTTTTGAAACAGCATCGGCTATAAAATCGTGACCGTCGCTCATAACACCTTTTATTGCCACAAATATATAATTTTCTTTGCATTCTGACGAATTGCACGAGACACCTTTTACTTCCGCCGAAATATCACCGAAAATTAGCTCGTAATCAAGATGTTGTAAAATATCTTTAAGAAGCATCTAACTCTCTTTGAAAAAAAATGTTATTGTTTTGCCTTTCTTTACTTTTTTATCAAGAAAACCTGCACCTACGAATCTGAAGTTTTTTATGTTTTTCCTTTTCAATATTTCCAACACTTCAAATTTGGTTAATCCTCTGTAACTGTTTTTTCCGGTTTTGTGTCCCAACTTAACTGATACTGTTTTGATTTTAGATTTTATTCCCAAATGAGGCATAATCTCCTCGGCAACTTTTTTAAAATAAGGACACACAACATCACTTGCATAATACTTTCCTTTCGGTTTTTCCATTATCATAAGAACAAGACACTTAGGATTATCATCCGGGAAAAAACCTATAAACGACGAAACATACTCTCCTTTCAAATATCCTCTTCCAGATGACGAAGCTATCTGAGCAGTTCCTGTTTTACCTCCTATTTTAACGTAACTCAGCTTGGTTTTTCTCCCTGTGCCTTTATCAACAACATCAACAAGAACCTTTTTCATTCTTTCCGATACATTTTCATCTATTACTTTTTTCAGCACCACTCTGTTAAATTGTTTTAAGGTTTTACCTTTGTTATCCGTTATGGATTCCACCACAAAAGGTTTTAAAAGATAACCTCCGTTAATCAATGCAGAGTATGCGGTTATAAGTTGTATAGGTGTTACGGCAACACCTTGTCCGTAAGCCATTGTGGCATGGGTAATTGATGAAAATCTTTTTAATCTCGGCAATATTCCCTGATTTTCTCCCGAAACGTTTATACCTGTAAAAGAGCCGAAACCGAAATCTTTGTAAACATTGTAAATATTTGTTTTACCAATGTAATCCGCCAGCCTCACCATACCAATATTGCTCGAATGCACAATTATTCCCGAAACACTCTTCCATCTCATTCCAATGTGGTCGTGAACGTTTAAAGTTTTATATCTGTAATAACCGTTTCCGCAGTTATACATCCAGTCAAGATCAATTATTTTTTTCGAAAGAGCCCATGCAACAATTAACGGCTTAACAGTTGATCCCGGCTCAAAATTGTAACTCACAGGGAGATTTCTGTAAAATGTTTTGGGAAATTTATAATAAAAGTTCGGATTAAAAGTGGGATAAGAAGCCATTGCAAAAATTTTTCCGCTTTTAGGCTCCATTGCCACAACAGCGGCTCTTGTGGCGGAAAATGCTTTCACCCATTGCAAAAGCTCTTTTTCAACAATACTTTGAATGTCAAAATCAATGGTAAGCCTGATATTGTCACCTTTTGAACTGTTCAAAATATCCCTGTCAAACACAGACGTATAATTCTGACTGCCGTCCCTGTATATTTTTGTTTTTATGTTTTTGCCTTTCAAATACTTGTCATATTTATACTCGAGCCCTTCAACGCCTACACCGTCAATATTGCAAAACCCCAAAACATTTGCCGCAACGGAATTATACGGGTAAAACCTTTTGAATTCTTTTAAAAAATGAACACCGCTAAATTTAAACTTCTTTATCTTTTCCGTTTTCTCCTTTGCAACTTTTCTTGCAATCCAAACAAAATCTTTCTTTGAATTCAGCTTCTTTAAAATTTTATTTTTTTTAATATTGAGAAGGGCTGAAAAAACTTTTGCAATTTTATCTTTTTCTTTCAGTTTCGAAGGATTTACGTAGATTGATTCCACTTTATTTGTAATTGCAAGTATGTTACCTCGGCTATCCGTAATATTTCCTCGCTCTCCTTTTATAACAATTGTTTTGGAAATTTGTCTTTTATATTTTTTTTTCAAAAAATTAGAATAATTGGAGTTGGACACCTGAAGATACACTGCTCTCGCAATTATCCCGTTACCTGCAAGGACAAACACCCACACTACTATCCAGACTCGTATTTTTTCCCAGTTAATGTTTCTCAATGCTGTATACCTGCTCTCCTCTCGGAATTGTCAAACCAAGATGCTTTGTGGCATAATCTATGATTCTCTCAGGAGACGACAAAGAACTTAAACGAATGTTTAATTTCCTGTTCTCTTTGGATAACTTTGCAAACATATTAACTTCGCTGTTATACTTGTATGTTAATGCGGTATATTTGGTGTTAACTGTTAAAAGAGTTCCGAGAAACAAAAAAATTACCAGACAAATAAAAAAAATGTCCTTTTTTTTAAACATGCTCTATCACCCTTAACTTTGCGCTTCTGCTCCTTGGATTTAAACCTATTTCATCTTCATCAGGAACAACTGGTCTTTTGGTAATAATGTTAAAATCTCCTTCTCCTGCTTTTTCCCTGAATTTCCGCTTAACAATTCTGTCTTCAAGAGAGTGAAAAGAGATTACCTGCAACCTTGCACCCTTATTTAAAAAATTAAAAATTTTATTCAGAAATTTTTCTAAAGAGGATAGTTCTCCGTTAACCTCTATTCTAATAGCTTGAAAAAACCTTGTGGCAGGATGTATTTTTCCCCTGTATTTAAAACTTCTTAATATAATATCTGCAAGTTCTTTGCACGTTTCTATGCTTTTCTTTTTCCTCGCTTCTATAATTGCTTTTATCACTCTGTTAGGCATTTTTATTTCGCCGTAAGTTTTAAAAATTTTTTGAAGCTGCAAAAAATCATAAAAGTTTACGACATGATACGCCGTAAGCTTTGATTCTCTGTCCATTCTCATATCCAACATTGCCTCGCTGTTAAATGAAAATCCTCTTTCTTCGTGGTCAATCTGAAAAGAGCTTATACCAAGATCAACAATGGCTCCGTCTATTTTACAATTTAGAAATTTATCAAAATCGGAAAAATCACTTTTGAAAATCTTAATCCTGTCTGCAAATTTCCCCAGTTTTTTTTCAGCCTTTTCAATAGCTGAATCGTCTTTGTCAAAAGCAATAATTTGGACATTCGGGAAATCGGTTAACAATTTTAAAGAATGACCTCCACCTCCAAGAGTAAAATCGCAGATAAGCTTTTTATCATTCCCCACATATTGAAAATTTCTCACAACTTCTTTCAAAAGAACAGGAATATGAGTCAATTTTATAAGCCCAGTTCCGCAAGCACGTCGCTTGAGGCAAGTATTTCTTTTGATTCTTCAAGAACATTATCCCAAATTTCTTTGCTCCATATTTCTATACCTGTTCCCACACCTGCAAACAGAACATCTTTTTGAAGCATTGCTTCGTCTCTGTGGTATTGAGGTATCAGGATTCTGCCATGCCTGTCGAGTGTGCACTCAACAGCAGAAGAAATCACAACTCTTTGAAAAGCTTTTACTTCTTTTTTTGAACGCGGAAGGTTCGATACTGTGTCGAGAATATTCTGCCAGCTTAAAGGGGTGTATGCGTAAAGACATCCGTCAAAATGATTTGTTACAATAAGCGAGTCGAATCCCTCATTGGCAAGCACCTGCCTGAAACTTGACGGGATACTTACTCTACCTTTGGAATCAATTGAATTTTTATAATGCCCCGTGAACATCTTACCCCTTTAGACACTTTTTCCCACTTTTTACCACTAATATACTATTTGGCAAATTTACCGTTAAAAGTCAAGAGGTTTTCTTAATATTTTTTTGCTTTTTTTGCGTATTTCAGAAAACAAATTTGTTGGGCTGAAAAATAGCGCAATAATAACCATTTAAAAAATAAATCCAAAAAACATATAAAAATCTTTTAAAGAAAGATAAAACAGAACATATAATTAGAACTGTAATACAAAAATAACATTTTATTATTTCAATTATTCTGATAAATTATAAAGACAATTACGTATATTTCTCAAACTCTGGCTTCAAATAATTAAAATAGACAAAAAAATAAAAAAAAATAT
>CAZLFW010000003.1:0-26074 GCA_964559045.1 uncultured bacterium | reverse complement strand
TTCTATTTATATTTATAATTGGAAAGCTTTGCACGGTAAAAAATATTTAAAAACTACAAAATGGACAAGCAAGCAAAAACAAATAGTTACAATGGATTCTTCCCCTTCGCGCAGCTCAGGGTCAGAATGACTTTTTGAGGTTATTCTCATATGGATGAAACAGCGTTGTTGTCACTCTGAGGGCATAGCCCGAAGAGTCCAGAAACAACTGAAGAATCCATAAATCGTTAATATTAATAAAAATTTACCATATTAATAGAAATGCCGTTAAAGGTCTCAATTGAATTAGGGAAAATTTTCTCAAAAATATTTTCAATGTTTCTTTCTTAATTTCCATTAACAAACATTTCTGCAAAAAATATTGACATAAAGAATATGTGAAATTAATAATTTAATTTTTTTATTGACAAATCTTTCATATTCAAATATTGAAAATCGTCCATAAAATATTAAAATAATTATAGTTTTTTGGATTTTTATGTCATGTTAAAACAGTGTTTAAGCTGTGTTTATAAGGTTTCAAGATAAACCTTTCACACATGATACATATTTTTAAAAAATTATTTTAAAGGAGGAATACTATGCCAAAATTACCACCAAGAGAAGTCCCATCGGATTTAGAAGTAGCAATGGCTCATGTTAAATCTGACAAAATGAAAAAAATTATGGATCTTGCATTGGAAAACGGATTTTTGGAAGACGAAATTGAACCTTACGGAAAGTACAAAGCGAAAATTGATTACGCAGCAGTGCTTGAAAGACTCAAAGATAAGCCCAACGGAAAGCTTATTGATGTTACCGCAATTACTCCCACACCTCTCGGAGAAGGTAAAACCGTTACTTCCATAGGTATTAACGAAGCTTTGAATCTCGTTGGAAAAGAAAAAGGGAAAAAATCTTTTCTCTGTTTAAGAGAACCTTCAATGGGCCCTGTTTTCGGAATTAAAGGTGGTGCAGCAGGCGGAGGATATTCTCAGGTTGTTCCAATGGACGAATTAAACTTACATTTCACAGGGGACATTCATGCTGTTTCAGTTGCTCATAACTTATGCTCCGCATATCTTGACAACAGAATCAGATTAGGTGAGCTTGACATTGACATATTCAATATTCCTTGGAGAAGAGTAGTAGATGTTAACGACAGAGCTTTAAGAAACATTGTAGTAGGCCTCGGCGGCAAACTTGACGGTGTTCCGAGAGAAACCGGCTTTGATATTTCAGTTGCTTCCGAAGTTATGGCTATTCTCGCTCTTGCAACTGACTTAAAAGATTTAAGAGCAAGAATCGGAAAAATCATTGTTGCTTATACAAAATCAGGCAAGCCTGTTACAGCCGAAGAAATAGGCGTTGCAGGTGCTATGACTGTTCTTATGAAAGATGCTTTAAAGCCTAACCTTATTCAATCTCTTGAAGGTAATCCTTGTTTTATTCACGCTGGTCCTTTTGCAAACATAGCTCATGGAAACAGCTCCATTATTTCGGATAAAGTTGCTGTAAAAATGGCTGATTACGTTGTAACCGAAAGCGGTTTTGCAGCAGACCTCGGAATGGAAAAATTTATGGATATTAAGTGTAGATACGCAGGACTGAAACCAAGCTGTGTTGTGCTCACATGCACAGTTAGAGCTTTAACAATGCACGGATTCCCAAATGAAAAACTTATAGGATTAAACGCTCAAAATCTTGTGAAACTCATTAAAGAAGAAGGCACACTTGAAATTCTCGAAAAAGGTTGTGCAAACCTTGCAAAGCAAATTGAAAATGCCAAACTTTTCGGAGTTCCCGTTGTTGTAACTGTTAACAGATTTAAAGATGATACTGACGAACAAGTTAACCTTGTTCAGAAAATGGCTAATGAAGCAGGTGCTTACGCATGTTTCCCAATTGAAGTTTGGATGCACGGCGGAGCAGGTGCAACTGAGGCTGCAGAAGCGGTTATGGATGCTGCTGACAGCTTTGATACGGACAATTTCAAATTCTTATATCCTGATGAAGCCTCAATTAAAGAAAAAATCGAAGCTATTGCCACGAAAGTTTACGGTGCCGACGGTGTAGACTACACACCTCTTGCAGAGCAAAAAATCAAGCTTTACACTGAGCAAGGTCTTGACAAGCTGCCTATTTGTATGGCTAAAACACACTTGTCTCTCAGCCATGAGCCTACTTGGAAAGGTGTTCCAAAAAATTACAGACTCCCAATTAGAGATATTAGACCTTCCGCAGGTGCAGGTTTCTTGTATCCTCTTTGCGGTGAAATGAGGACAATGCCTGGGCTTGGAAAAACACCCGCAGGATACAACGTGGATATTGACCTTGAAACAGGTGAAATCAAAGGATTATTCTAAATTAATAAAAAGGGAGAGGATAAACTCCTCTCTCTTTTATTTTGTTTGATATAAGGGGCTTTTGTATGAGCACTTACCAGGAACTAAAAAAACCTTCTGGTAAATTTAAAATTAAATTTCTTCCCAACAATGTTGAGATAGAAGTATTCAAAGAAGGTGAAAACCTTCTCAAAATTGCCATGGCGGCAGGTGTTCATATAAATGCTTCTTGCGGAGGCATTGGTGCTTGCGGAAAGTGCAAGGTTAAAATAGTCGGAGATAATTATATTGGAGGCAAAAGTCCCAAGCTCGAAAAAGAAGAGATTGAAGACGGTTACAGATTAGCTTGCCTCACCAAAGTCAAAGGACCTATTGAAGTTCATATCCCCAAAGAGTCTCAAATAGACAGCTCTGTTTTTCAAATGGACAAAGACTTCCTTTTGTCGTCAAGCAAAATCAAGCATCTTCTCCCTTCTTTTGACATTAATCCAACTGTATTCAAAGTATATCTCGAGCTTGACAAACCGAATAAAGACGACAACATTAACGACCTTGACAGGCTGTTCAGAGTTATAAAACAGCAATACAAATACGACAATCTATCCATTACTTTTGAAACCGTAAAAAAACTTCCCTCTGTTTTAAGAGAAAGCGATTTTAAAGTAAATGTTACACTGGTTGGATTTGAAGAAAATTATAAAATCATAGACATTGATCCCGGGACTGAAAACATTAGAAACTTTGCTTTTGCTGTTGACATTGGCACCACATCTGTAAGCGGACAGTTAATAGATCTTAACAAATGTTTTGTTGATTTCGAAGGTATAGATGAAGTTGATATTGCAGGCAATGAAAACGTTGTTGCCGAATATTCCTTATACAACGGTCAGGTAAGTTACGGAGAGGATGTTATAACGAGAATAGTATATGCAATAAAAGGAGACGGTCTTAAAACTCTGCAAAATGCTGTTGTAAAAACAATCAATGAAATTCTCGACAAAATAATGGAACAAGCAGACATTTCAAAAGAAGAAATTAGCTTTATGGTTGTAGGAGCCAATACCACTATGACCCAGCTTTTTCTCGGAGTAAATCCCAAATATATAAGAGAAGCTCCTTATGTCCCCGCTGCCAGAGTCTTCCCACCTGTTAAGGCTGACACACTGGGACTTAATTTGCCTTCTCACGTTTATACTTATACTTTTCCCAATGTTGCAAGCTACGTAGGCGGCGACATTGTTTCAGGAGTCCTTGCCACTGGTATTTATCAGCAGCAAGAATTAACCCTTTTTATGGATATAGGAACCAACGGAGAGATTGTTTTCGGCAATCAGGACTGGCTGGTTTGCACGTCATGCTCAGCAGGACCCGCTTTCGAAGGAGGCGGGATTAAACACGGCATGAGAGCCACCATAGGTGCAATTGACCATGTGAAAATCAATCCGGAAAATTATGAGCCTATGATAATGACCATAGGTAACGATAAGAAACCTATCGGTATATGCGGTTCAGGACTCATTGAGATTATATCAGAAATGCTTCTTTCAGGCATTATAAACCAAAACGGAAAATTTAACAAAGAATTGGATACACCTCGCATAAGACAGGGAGAAGAAGGCGGTTTTGAATATGTCCTTGTTTGGGATGAAGTTTCAGGGATAGAAACAGACATTGTAATTACTGAAGCTGATATAGATAATCTTATGAGGGCAAAGGGTGCTATTTTTGCAGGTTGTAAAACTCTTCTCGACAGTGTAGGCATGACGTTTGACGACATAGAAAGAATAATAATTGCAGGTGGTTTCGGTAAATTTATTAATCTTGAAAAAGCTGTTAAAATAGGATTGTTTCCTGAAATGGATTTTAAAAAATTCATTTATGTGGGTAATTCGTCACTACTCGGAGCAAGACTTGTTTCATTTTCCAAAGATTTAATGAAAGAAGCCGAAAGAATAAGCAATATGATGACACATATTGAACTTGCGGATAATGTTAGTTTTATGAACGAATTTGTTGCTGCAACATTTCTTCCGCATACTGACAACACGTTGTTCCCTGAAACAATCAAAGAGATTGAAGAAAGAAGAAAAATTTTGAAACAATAATAAGGAGGTTGTATGGCAATAAAAATAGCTGTTGCAGGTAAAGGAGGAACTGGTAAAACAACTTTAACCGGTATGATTATAAGATACATTGTTGAGAATAAATTGGGAAGCGTGCTTGCAGTTGATGCTGATACAAATTCCAATCTTAACGAAGTGCTCGGATTGGAAGTTAACGAAACCATAGGAAATGCACGTGAATCAATGAAAACAGACGTTCCTCAGGGAATGCCTAAAGATACTTACATTGAATATAAAGTGCAGGAAGCTGTTAACGAAGGAGACGGATACGACCTGCTCGTTATGGGCACACCTGAAGGACAAGGTTGTTATTGTGCCGCAAATACGTTATGTAAAAAATACATTGATGTTTTACTTGACAATTATGACTATATTGTGATTGATAATGAAGCCGGCATGGAGCACATGAGCAGGCTCCTTACAAAAGACATTGACTATTTCTTTATGATTTCCGACCCTTCGAGACGCGGGCTGCTTACTATTAAAAGGATTAAGGAGTTAGCCGAAACTTTAAAATTAAACATTAAAAATTTTATAATAATAGTGAATAGAGTTAAAGGTGAAGTCCCTCAGGCAACAAAAGATTTTCTTGAAAAAGAGGGCATTACACCTGATATTTATATAGAAGAAGATGATAAAATAGCAGAGTTGGATATGGCGGGAGAACCTACTTACCAGCTTCCCGAAGATTCAATATCTCTGCAAAGAATGAACAGTTTATTAAAGAATTTTTTAAAGGGCAAATAATTGAAAGAAAGGAGTAAAAAATGGCTTTTGCAATTCCAAAAGAAAATTATCCAGGTAAAGTAAAGGTTGTCACAATTGGTAAAGGTGACAAAGCAGTTCAATTGGGCGGTTACGACACAATGCCTTTTTGCACTTTTGAAGGAGAATGGCCAAACAAACCTGTTGTGGCAATGGAAGTTTACGACATTGCGCCTGACCAGTGGGCACCAGCAGTTGTGGAGCCTTTCAAAGATGTTTTAAACGATCCAGGGGCATGGGCAAAAAAATGCGTTGACTATGGTGCTGAAGTAATTGTTGTTCAGCTTGCAGGCACTGACCCAAACGGAGCAAACAGAAGTGCAGCTGATGCAGTTGAAACTGTTAAAGCTGTTAAAGAGGCTGTTGATGTTCCGTTAATTATCTGGGGAAGCGGCAATACTGAAAAAGATCAGGAAGTTCTTCCTGCTGTAATGGAAGCTTTTCCTCAAGAAAATTTTCTCCTCGGTCCTGCGGAAGAGAGCAATTACAAAAAAATTGCAGCATCTGCCATCGGTTACGGACACTGTATAGTGGGCAAATCTTCCATTGACGTTAACCTTGCCAAGCAGCTCAATATTCTGTGTGAAAATCTCGGGTTACCGCTTGAAAAAATTGTTATGGATCCTACTACAGGAGCATTGGGATACGGCATTGAGTATACCTATTCTGTTATGGAAAGGATTTCTCTTGCAGGTCTTGCTCAAAACGACGAGAAAATGCAGCTTCCTTTTATTAATGATTTGGCAAAAGAAGCATGGAAAACAAGAGAAGCAATGTTAACAATTGAAGAGGAGCCAACTTTTGGTGATCAGGAAACAAGAGGTATTTTATTTGAAACAATTACTGCAATGGATGTTCTTACAGCAGGTTCTTCAGTATTGATATTGAGAAACCCAAAATCCGTTTCAGTTATGAAAGAATTAATTAACGAACTTTATGCTTAAAAATATTTAGCCACGAAGGCAAATAAACTATGGAGGTTTAAATATGTCCAAAATCATTGCAAGTGCTGCCATTAGAGGAGCACACGAAATTGTAAAAAGAGTAGAGCAAAAAGTAAAAGATGCAATTGAAAAATACGGAGCTGACAAAGAGATAGCATATCCGAATACAGCTTACTATTTACCTATTATTTACGGTAACCTCGGAATCAAAATAGAAAAACTCGGTGATATGCCTCAGGTTATAGAGAAATGTAAAGAGCTGTTGCCTGAAATTCCCGCTGAAGAGTTATGGCTCCCTTACTTGGGCCCAACCCTTGATGCAGGTATGGCAACACTTTTTGCTTATGATATTGAAGAAGCGTTAAAATATGTAGCCCCTGACAACTGTCCTTATTTACCGGAAGGCACAGAATATGTTGACCCCGAATCAGACAACATTTGGCTTGGTGCTGCTGACGACGTTATCATGAGAAAAAGAGGGGTAGAATTTGTTGACGGTTCTGCACCTGGATTTGCAGCAATAGTAGGTGCTGCACCTGATAATGAAACAGCGGTTAAAATAGCCAAAGAATTGCAGGAAAAATATCTCTACGTTTTTATGGCTGCCGACCACAACGGTAAAAACATGGCTGAGCAGTTGAAAGAGGAAGGTGTTCAGCTTGGTTGGGATACAAGACTTGTTCCTTTTGGCAAAGACGTATCAGCTGCTATCCACGCTTTGGGTTTTGCAACAAGAGCTGCCATGAGTTTCGGTGGGGCTAAACCCGGAGATTATAAAAAAGTTCTCAGATACAACAAAAACAGAATATTTGCATTTGTTATAGCTCTCGGGAAAGTTACCGACGAATGGTATGCTGCTGCTGCCGGAGCCATTAACTACGGCTTCCCAACAATAGCTGACAGTGACATTCCTGAAATATTGCCAACAGGTATATGTACATACGAGCACGTTGTTTCCAATATCCCTCATGATCAAATTGTTTCCAAAGCAATTGAAGTCAGAGGTCTTAAAATTGTTATTAAAAAGGTTGATGTTCCTGTTTCTTACGGTCCTGCTTTTGAAGGTGAAAGAATCAAAAAAGACCAGATGAGACTTGAGCTTGGCGGGCCTAAATCTACAGGCTTTGAATTCTGTGAAATGAGAGAAATGGATGAAGTTGAAGATGGTAAAATTGAGGTTGTAGGTAAAGAAATAGACGAATTGGAAGAAGGCGGATTAACACCTATTGCAATATGGCTGGAAGTTGCAGGAAGAAAATTCCAGAAGGATTTTGAGCCTATTATAGAAAGACAGTTTCACCACATGCTAAATGAGGCTGAAGGTGTTCTCCACATAGGTCAAAGAGACATCTTATGGATGAGAATCTCCAAAAAAGCTTTTGACGCAGGTTTCAAATTAAGACACCTCGGTCAAATACTGCACGACAAACTGCATCAGGATTTCGGTGCAATTATAGATAAAATTCAGTGCACAATTTACACAGACATTGACAAAATAAAAGAAAAGCTCGAATATGCAAGTAAAGTTTGGCACGAAAGAGACACAAGACTTGCAGGTATGGTTGACGAAGAAGTTGATACATACTATTCATGCACTTTGTGCCAGTCTTTTGCACCAACACACGTTTGTGTTATTACTCCCGAAAGACCCGGTCTCTGCGGTGCTTACAACATGCTTGACTGTAAAGCATCTTACGAAATTAACCCCACAGGTCCTAACCAGCCTATTCCTAAGGGTGAAGTTGTTGATGCGGTAAAAGGAAGATGGAAAAACACAGATGAATTTATCTACACTCATTCAGGTCAGGCAATTGAATATGCTTCTGCTTATTCAATTATGGACAATCCAATGACATCTTGCGGATGTTTTGAAGCAATTGCTGCATTTTTACCAATGTGTAACGGGATAATGGTTGTTGACAGGGATTATACCGGAGACACACCTTGCGGTATGAGATTTTCAACACTTGCAGGAACCGTTGGCGGCGGATTGCAAACTCCAGGTTTTGTCGGTATTTCCAAATTATTTGTAGGCTCCAAAAAATTCATCTCTGCTGAAGGCGGAATTCTCAGACTTGCATGGCTGCCTAAAGCATTGAAAGAATTTTTGGCAGATGCAATTAAAAAGAGAGGCGAAGAAGAAGGAGTGCCTAATCTCTACGATTTAATAGCAACTGAAGAAGACTGCGTAACAGAGGAAGAGCTTTACACATTCCTTGAAAAAGTAGGACATCCTTGTTTGACAATGGATCCTATGATGTAATTATTTAATCAAAAGGGGATTTATTCCCCTTTTACACTTATACAGAAAATTTGAAAGGAGTTTAAAATGGGCTTAACAGGTATACAAATATTTAAATTGTTACCAAAGAAAAACTGTAAAGAATGTGGTGACCCCACATGTTTGGCATTTGCCATGAAACTCGCTCAGGGCAAAGCGGAATTGGCAAAATGTCCTTATGTAAGTGATGAAGCAAAAGCTCAGTTAGCCGAAGCAAGTGCGCCTCCTATTAGAGGAGTTGTTCTCGGAACAGGAAACGAGCAGTTAAAAGTAGGTGAAGAACTTGTTCTTTTCAGACATGATAAAACTTTTATCAATCCACCTGCAATTGGTGTTCTTTTCAAAGACACTGAAGATGATGCGGCAATTGATGAAAAGCTTAAAAATTTCAACGAAATTTCATTTGAAAGGGTTGGCTATATATTAAAAGCTCACCTTGCGGCAATTAAAAATGAATCCGGAGATGCTGACAAATTTGCTGCTCTTGTTGCCAAAATCAAAGATAACACCGAAAAACCGATTATGTTAATGAGCGACAATGTTGAAGCACTTGAAAAAGGTGCAGCTCTTATCAAAGGTTTAAAAGGTGTTTTATACGCCGCAACCGAAGAAAACCTGGATAAAGTTGTGGAAATTGCAAAAGCCAATGAATGTTCCGTTGTTTTAAAAGCAGCTCTTGACAAAGCTGAAGAATTAACAAAAAAAATAGTGGCAGCAGGCGTTAAGGATATTATCCTTGATACAGAAGCAAGAGACGTTAAATCAATGTTTCAGGATAATACCTTTGTAAGACGTGCTGCTCTTAAAAAGAAAAACAAGGATCTCGGTTTCCCAACAATTAATCTTCCTTGCGAAATGACCGACGATCCTATAAAAGAAGCTACAATTGCAGCATTATCAATAGCAAAATACGCAGGCATCGTAGTTATTTCCGATGCCAAGCCGGAAATTCTGCTTCCGCTCGGTGTCCAAAGACTCAACATTTACACTGATCCTCAAAGACCAATGGTTGTTGAGCAGGGAATTTATCCTATTAATGAACCTGATGAAAATTCTCCTGTTATTGTTACAACTAACTTTGCTCTTACGTATTTTATTGTTGCCGCTGTTGTTGAGGCAAGTAGAGTTCCAACATGGCTCGTAATAATGGATGTTGAAGGTATGTCAGTTTTAACAGCTTGGTCTGCTGGAAAGTTCGTTGCAGATGCAATAGCTCCTTTCCTCAAAAAAGTGGGAATTACCGAAAAAGTTAATCATAAACAGGTAATTATTCCCGGATATGTTGCACAGATAAGCGGTGAATTACAGGAAGAGCTTGGTGATGACTGGGAAGTTATCATAGGGACAAGAGAAGCTGCTGACTTACCTGCTTATTTAAAAGATAAATACGGTAAGTAATTTAATATTTTTTGCAAGGGATTGGACATCTCCAATCCCTTTTTTTGAAATAATAATTTTAGGAGGGAAAAATGCCTGTAAAATACAAAATAGAAACACTTGCTGAAAGCATTAACATTATGTCCAAAACAATTGGACCGGCAATTAAAGAGAGAAATCCGAAGCCTATTCAAAAAATGGCTGAGGAAGAAATTGAAGCCGGTGCAACTATGCTTGACTTGAATTTGGGACCTGCAAGAAAAGCAGGTGACGAAATGATGGCTTGGCTGGTAAAAACCGTTCAGGAAGTTGACGAAAGAGTGGGAGATACAATTCCTCTTGCATTGGACAGCACAAATACAGCGGCAATTGAAGCAGGTTTAAAAGTTGTGAGAAACCCTGAAACAGCTCTTTTGAATTCTATTTCCGCTCAGCCTGCATCACTTGAAGAAAGAATGCCTCTTGTTGCAAAATATAATTGTAACTTTGTTGCATTAACTTTATCCGACGAAGGTATTCCTCGTGATGTTAACGAAAGAGGTGACTGTGCCGGAGCCATCTACGGGAAAGCTCTCGAACTTGGAATTCCCGAAAACAAAATGTGGATTGACCCAATTGTTTTACCTGTTAGCGTTAGTTTGAATCAGGTAATAGCTTTCTTGGAATTTTTGCCAATGATTCCCGACTTTGCGCCTGGAGCTCTTTCAACATGCGGTTTGTCCAACGTTTCCAACGGAACACCCACAGAGCTGAGACCCAAGTTAAACGGACCTTATCAGGCAATGCACATGGTGCTCGGTATACATTCGTCAATTGTTGACGCTTACGATGCTGATATGATGGCTTTATGCAAAGGCGAGAGAAACAATCTTGTTGACCTTGCCGGAAGATTTATGGCTCACGAGCTTGACGAAGAAACATTCCCAACAGTTTCAATGTATATTGAAACACAGACAGATTACAAAAATCAGCCAAAAATAAACCCAAAAGAGCTTGACGGATTAGAACTCGAATATTACAAATCTTTCCTCGTATTAACGGGAAAAGTTTTATATTCACACTCATGGCTTGAAATGGAAGTTTAATACATAAGGCGGGTGCATCCCGCCTTTTTTTATCCCATTCTTGGATTTTACATCATATCAAAGAGGAATTTATCTTGAAAATAAAAAAACTTATTGAGGATAAATCCATTTCCGTAAAAATAAGAGAAATGGCTGCGGAAATAAATTCATATTTTAAAGATAGCTGTTTCACTCTACTTTCAATTTTAAACGGCAGTTTTATCTTTACTTCCGACCTTGCAAGGGAACTGTCAAAATATACTTTGAACTTTGACATTAAATTTATCAGACTAAAAAGTTATGCAGGGAAAAAATCCACTGGAAAAATAGATTGGATTGATTTTGAAAATAATTTAAAAAATAAAAACATACTTGTGGTTGACGATATTTTTGACTCAGGGTTAACCTTGCAAGAGCTATACGGTAAATTAAAGAAAAATGGCAATAATGTAAAAACAGCTGTTTTACTTATAAAAGAAACCGAAAGAAGCGTAGATATAGAACCTGATTTTTACGGATTTAAAATTCCCGATAAATTTGTCGTGGGATATGGACTTGATTACAATGAACAATACAGAGGGCTTCCTTACATAGGATACATTCCGGAATAGCGGAGACAAAATGAAATTCATTTTTGTAACTGGCGGATGCAGAAGCGGAAAAAGTGATTTTACGCAAAAATACGCTGAAAGTTTGGAAGGGAAACGCACGTATATTGCCACTGCTTTGCCAATTGATTCGGAAATGGAAGAAAGAATTAAAAAACATCAGGAAAAACGAAAAGAAAAATGGCACTTTCTCATTGAAGAGCCTTTTGACTTGAAAAATACAGTGATACAGTTAAACGGCAAAACAGACATTGCATTAATTGACTGCATAACTGTTTGGATAAATAACCTTCTTTACAAATTTGACAACAGTTATGAAAAAACAACTGAAGAAATAAACTTATTTATTGAAAATTTAAAAAAAGTGGAATATAATATTTTAATAGTGTCAAATGAAGTTGGTGCGGGAATTGTTCCCATGAACAAACTTGCAAGAATGTTCAGGGACATTTCAGGAGAAACCAACAGAAAACTTGCAAAAATCTCCGACGAGTTTTACACCTGTTTTTCAGGCTATCCTCTAAGGTTAAAATAATTATGAAAAATTTTCTTATTGCTCTATCTTTTTTAACTATTTTTCCTATTAATTTAAAAAACATTAATAATGAAATTTTTAAAAATTCGTTAAGATATTTTTCTGCTGTGGGACTTTTTATTGGCATTGTTTTATTTTTAATAACTTTTTTAAATTTGCCCCCTGATATTAGCTCTCTTCTTATTTTATTAGCATGGGTTGTGCTGTCCGGAGGTTTTCACCTTGATGGAGTTGCAGATATTTTTGATGCACTCGGTTCATTAAAAGACAGGGAAAAGGCTTTTGAAATAATGCAAGATTCCAGAATAGGAGCAATAGGCACAATAGCAATTGTTTTAACATTGATTTCCAAATTCGTGTTAATAAGAAACACCCTTATTTATTCTCCTCTAACCTTGATTCTTGCCCCTGTTTGCGGAAGATATGCGATTAATTTTTTGTCACGCAATCTTGATTATGCAAAAGATAAAGGACTTGGAAAATTCATTGTTGACAATACCGATACGGAAACGTTCATTGCTTCATCCTTTTTTGTCCTTGTTGTAACTTTGATTCTGAATGTTAAATTTGTCTTTATACTCTTTTTTTACTACATTTTTCTGTTAATTTTAACCCTGTTTTTTTACAGGAAATTCAGAGGTGTTACCGGAGATATGCTCGGTGCGTCAGTGGAATTGTCGGAACTGTTTATTTTATTTGCTGGAGTTTGCATTGCCTGTTGAAAACCTTATTAAAAACCTAATATTGTTAAAACGTGACGGTATTGACTACATACCTTTTAGGGACAGGAAAAAAGAGACATACGAATTATTGAGAAAAAAAGTTTTCAACTGTAAAATGTGCCCGCTTTGCAAGGAAAGAAAGAATGTTGTTTTCGGAGAAGGAGACGTTAATGCAAATCTCATGTTTATAGGTGAGGCACCGGGAGCAAACGAAGACATTCAAGGCAAACCGTTTGTGGGAGAAGCAGGCAGGCTGCTAAGCAAAATCATTAACGCAATGGGGCTTACAAGGGAAAAAGTTTATATTGCAAATATTTTAAAGTGCAGACCCCCGGGAAACAGAGACCCTTTACCTGAGGAAATTACCCAATGCTACCCTTTTCTTATCTCGCAAATAAAAATCGTTTCACCTGTTGTTATATGCACTTTGGGAAAAATAAGCACTCAAACTTTATTGAGGACAAGTGAACCTATTTCAAAATTAAGAGGAAAAATTTTTGATTTTAACGGAATTAAAACTGTTCCGACATTTCATCCCAGTCATCTTTTGCACCATCCGGAAAACAAAAGATTGGTTTGGCAAGATATGCAAATTATAATGAAACTTCTCAAAAATCTATAATAATTTTGAAATTTAAAAAAAGAGAGGTTCAAATGATATTTTTAAAAGTTATTCTTCCTGTTTTTCTCATAATAGGCACAGGCTACTTTTTCGAAAAGCTCAAAAAACCGGATTTCAAGTCAATATCTGATTTGACTCTATACTTTTTTACTCCATGCCTTATTTTTGAAGGTTTGCTAAAAAGCAAAGAACAAATAGGCGAGTTTGTGCTACCTGCAATTATTTTTATGATTATTTTAACATTCCTGCTTTATCTTTTGTCAATTATTTTTTCAAGGTTTTTAAAGCTTGATTTTCAAGAAACCGGTGCTTTTTCCCTTGCAACGGTAATGATGAACTGTGGCAACTTTGGACTTCCTTTAATACTTTTTGCTTTTGGTGAAAAAGGATTAGCTTATGCTGTTGTGGTTCTGGTTATTTTTACGTTTCCTTTGGGGACTCTTGCGGTTTTCATTGCCTCAAGGGGCAAAAGTTCAATAAAAAAATCATTGCTTGAAATTACTAAAATTCCGCTGTTTTACTCGATTCTCCTTGCAGTTATTTTTAAATATTTTAACTTGAGCCTGCCTTCATTGTTAATGAAACCGATAATTTTAATGGGTGAAGCGGCAATACCGGCTTTGCTTGTTTTACTCGGAATGCAACTTGCCAGAACCGATTTGAAAACGAATTTAAATCCCATTTTGGGGAGCTGCTTCATAAGACTGGTAATATCACCTGTTTTGGCATTTTTTCTATGCAAAGTTTTATCTTTAAGCGGATTACCTGCAAAAGTGCTTATTATACAAACAAGCACTCCTTCCGCAATTATTCCTCTGCTCTATTCCATTAACTATGACACAAGACCTGACATAGTTGCGGGGACAATATTTTTTTCAACGATTTTAAGCGCCGGGACATTGACAATTTTAATGTATATGTTAGGTGTATCCGTTGTATAAATTGCCTAACTAAAATCTTGACAAAAGTGAATTTTTATGTAAATAGCTTGTTTCTCGGGAGGAGTGGCCGAGTGGTTGAAGGCGGCGGTCTTGAAAACCGTTGAGCCCTTAGCGGGGTTCCGTGGGTTCGAATCCTACCTCCTCCGCCATTATCTATTCAATCAACTAAAATCACTCTCTTTTTAATTTACCTGTCTCTTTATTGTGCCTAAATTGTGACAATTTACTCTTTAGCTTTCCCAATTTTTTTATTTCTTTCTAAATAGTGTGGGGAAACATATTCTCCTTGACTTGAATTATTTTTTTTGTTAGAAGAAAAAAATTCAAATAATGTTTTAAGAGGAGAGAATTGAAGAGACCGAAAAACAGTTTAAATGTAATGATTTTCTCGTCAGCAGGCAAAAGTTACAATTTTAACATACCTGCTTTTCTTCCCAAGTTAATTGCAGTTCTGGTTATTTTGCTGCTATGCTCTTCTGTCTTTTTCGGTTATAATTTTTTAAAATTAAATAAAAAAATATCCACAGTTACAAAATTACAAAAAGAAAACGATTTTCTCAAGAAAAAAATATCTTCTTTTGATTCGAGGATTGCCACTCTTAAAGAAAAAATTCAGCACATTGATTCTCTCGGAACCAAGTTGAGAGTTATGGCTCGTCTTGATACCACAAAAAGCATAGACGAAGGCATAGGAGGACCTTCTTTCGACGAAATCAAAAATTTTGTTTCAGAAAACTCGTTACAAGACGAAAATATTAAAAAAGTTCACTACATCTTGGATAAGCTTACTTTTGAGCTTAAACAGGAAGAGAAAAATATCACCGAATTATTCAAATATTTCAAAGCAAAAGATATTAAGCTTTCCTCAACTCCTTCAATATGGCCTGCAAACGGCTGGATTTCATCTCCTTTCGGAGTAAGGAGAGATCCTTTCACAGGGAGGAGAAGGTTTCACGAAGGCATAGACATTACCAACAGAATCGGTGCTCCGGTAATAGCACCTGCCGACGGTATAGTCACATTTGCCAAAAGAAACGGCGGTTACGGCAAAGTCATATATATTTCACACGGATTCGGTATCTCCACAAGATACGGACATCTTAACAAAATATACGTTAAAGTGGGGCAGCACGTTCAAAGGGGAGATTTAATAGGTTTAATAGGTAACACAGGCAGAAGCACAGGTCCCCATCTTCATTACGAAGTTAGGATTAACAACAAGCCTGTTAATCCAATTAACTTTATTCTCAATTAAACGGTTACACAATTTTTCTGAAATATTCTATTGTTTTAACCAATCCTTCTTCAAGTTCTATTTCAGGCTCCCATTTAAGCATTCTTTTTGCAAGTTCAATATCAGGTTTCCTCTGTGTAGGATCATCGGGAGGCAATTCCTTGAAAATAATTTCAGATTTGCTCTCTGTAAATTCGAGAACTTTGTCAGCAAGTTCTCGAATTGTAAATTCTCTCGGATTGCCGAGATTAACAGGACCTATGAATCCGCTCTGCTCCATCATTTTAAACAAACCTTTTACAAGGTCGGAAACATAGCAGAAAGACCTTGTCTGCTCCCCTTTTCCGTAAATTGTAACAGGTTTTCCTTCAAGAGCCTGAACAATGAAATTGCTCACAACTCTACCGTCGTTTTTTAGCATATTGGGACCGTAAGTGTTAAAAATTCTAACTATTCTAATGTCAACATTGTTCTGTCTGTAATAATCCATCATTAATGTCTCCGCAACCCGCTTCCCTTCGTCGTAGCAGCTCCTCAAACCTATCGGATTAACGTTCCCCCAATAACTCTCCTTTTGGGGATGAACAGTAGGATCACCGTAAACTTCAGAGGTTGAGGCAAGCAAAATTCTCGCTTTTACCCTTTTTGCCAAACCAAGCATATTAATTGTGCCCATAACGCTTGTTTTTGTAGTTTTAACAGGATTATACTGATAGTGAACGGGAGATGCGGGACAAGCCAAATGATAAATCTGATCAACCTCTAAAAGTATAGGCTCCACAATATCGTGTCTGATAAGCTCAAAATTGTAACTGTCAAACAATTCCTTGATATTTTCTTTTCTTCCTGTATAAAAATTGTCAAGGCACAAAACTTCGTGTCCTTCTTCAAGTAAAAACTTGCAAAGATGGCTACCTATAAAACCTGCACCACCTGTTACCAAAACTCTCATGTTAGCCTCCTTGAAATATTAGCTTCTTTTCTTAAAATTTAAAAATTAAATCCCTGTGGATCCGAAGCCACCCTCACCTCTGTCCGTTTTGTCAAGAGTTTCAACCTCTTCTGTTTTTAATTTCTCAACTTTGTTAATCACCATTTGAGCAATCCTGTCGCCATGTTTAATTTCAAAATCTTCATTTCCGAGATTTATCATAATGATTTTTATTTCTCCCCTGTAATCCGCATCAATTGTTCCCGGAGAATTTACAAGTGTAATTCCGTGTTTAATCGCCAGTCCGCTTCTCGGCCTTATCTGCACCTCATAACCTGCGGGAATACTCAAAGCAATACCCGTGGGTATCAGGGCTCTTGCCAAAGGCTTCAATGCAACAGGCTTATCAAGACATGCAAAAACATCCATTCCCGAAGCAAATTCAGACATATATCTGGGAATTTCAGCATTTTCTTTTAACTTTTTCACTTTAAGAATCATATTTAGCTCTCCATTTTTTCAAACCGATGCTTTCTATTATTTCAGCTTCTTTTTTCTCCATTACAGCAGCTTCACTCTCCCCGCCAACATGGTCGTAACCAATTAAATGGAGCATGCCGTGTATTATGAGATACATAATTTCATAAAATAGGGAAACACCCCACTCAAGAGCCTCTTCCTCAGCAACTGAAAGGCAAACGTAAATTTCTCCGAGATACTCTTTTTCGTTAAAAGGGAATGAGATTACATTGGTGGCATAATCTTTATTAAAATATTTTTTATTTAATTCGGCAATAAAATTTTTGTCACAAAAAACAACTGTGACTCTTTTCTCCTGCAAAGACAGAAAAGCAAGAATTTTTTCCAAATACCTTCTCACTCTTCCGAGAAGAGTTTTATTTACTTTTGTTTGCTGAATCAGAGTTATCATCTTTGGGATACTCAATTCTTTGGTGAAATATTGAATTCAAGGTATTGGTAAAGCTCTCTCTGATAATTGTAAGCTCTTTCAGAGTAAGCCTGCACTCGTCAAGCTGTCCGTCATTAAGCACCGATTCTATAAGATTTTTCACAAGCCCTCTGATACGTGACGGAGTTGGCTCGTGCAATGTTCTTGAAGCTGCTTCCACAACATCTGCAAGCATTATTATACCTGCTTCTTTGGTTCTCGGCTTAGGTCCCGGATATCTGAAATTTTTCTCGTCAATTGCTTCTTTGACTTTACCTTCGTTAACTTCCAATGCTTTTTTATAAAAGAATTTTATAAGGCTTGTTCCGTGGTGCTGCTGTATAATATCAATAAGCTCATCTCCGAGTTTGTATTTTTTTGCAAGCTCCACACCTTCTTTTACATGGGAAATAAGAATCAGAGCACTCATATTAGGGGTAAGCTTCGCATGTTTATTAACTTTAGATGACTGATTCTCAACAAAATAAAGAGGCTTCCCTATTTTGCCTATATCATGATAATACGCCCCCACCCTTGCAAGTATGGAGTTTGCACCAATCTCTTTTGAAGCGGATTCTGCAAGTCTTCCCACAAGAATGCTGTGCTGATAACTTCCCGGAGCTTTTTCAAGAAATTCCTGCAACAGCGGCACCTCAAGATTGCTCAATTCTATAAGCCGCAAATCTGAAGTGTATCTGAACAGAACTTCAGCTATGGAGATAAATCCCAACAGGAGAAAAGAGGTAAAAAATCCGTTTATTATACCGCTGAAACAGTTTAAAAAAGCAACTGTGGAAAACATATCGCTCTTTATCACAAAAAAATTAAGTCCGGAAATGAGAATAACATTAAAGATTCCCAGCTCAAATCCGAGTTTTATAAAAGCAAACCTTTCGTTGCAACATTTTATTCTTCCGATTAAATAAAGAGAGCCGAATAAAACATATATTCCCATAATAGGCCCGCTTAAAATGTAAAAAAAGACAGATGTGATAATGGACGCTGAAAAACCGTATTTCTCATTTATCAATATTTTCAGCAAAACTGAAGGAAATGCGTAAGGAATCATAAAAAGGAAAAAATATTGCGACAGATTGTTAAAATTCTCAGGAAGATACGTTGCAAGAGAAAAACTTACCCTGTAAAATATAGCGGAAAAAGCTATTAAACAGCAGAAAAAAAACAGATCTCTGCCGTTTATCAAAAACTTCTCAAGGTCACTGACGCTAATTTGATAAAAAATCAAACACAATAAAATGAGAATTATAAATATGGAAAAACATTTTTTAAAAACATTTCCAAAATTTTTTTCATCTTTAATAGCCTTTATTTTTATTAAAGCTTCTTTGTCTATCTTACCTCCTTCTCTCACGATTGTTTCGTTTTTCTTTAAAATATATGCAACAGGTTTAACGTTTTTCTCTATATCTTTCAGCCTCTTCTCCGTCTCGGCTCTGTTGTAAAATATATTAGGCTCAATAATGTTTGTTGCAAGATAAATAAGGAATTTCTTCAGCTTGTAAGGCTTGGTTATTGTGCCTGTAATAGCTATATAGTTTTTTTCAATCAAATGTATTGCTTCAGAAAGTTTGTAAAAAGTATAAATGTCTCTTTTGGTGATTTCTTCATTGGCAGGAAGAAGTCTAATGGTTACTCCTCTGTTTTTATACAGTGATATTGTGGAATTGTCAGGCACAATTCCTTTGGACATGTAATAACTTACAAGCCTTATTAAAATCCACTCAATGTCGTCTGAAAATTTTTTCTTTTCAAGAAGGCTGAAATATCCGTTTTTAATTTTACATTTGCAAAGCTCTTTAAGGTCATTTAAAAGCTCCTGTCTTTTCTCTTTAATCTCAGGCAGATTTTCCCTGCATTTGTCAAAAAACAAACTTATTTTCTCTTTTTTCAAATCAAGTTTGTCAGTATAAAAATCGAAAACAGGAGGAAAGTTATTTTTTAAATACTCTATTTTCTCCTTGGTTGCTTCATTGTCTCTTACAATTATGTCTTTGGGAGATTTAATGTCAGATTTGGCTATATCCCCTATTTTGTAAGAATAGTTTGCTTGAAAATATTTATACGGTATAAGAGATGCGTATGTTATTATAAAAAACAGAAAAATAAAATATATGCTTATCTTATTGCTCTGTTTTAAACGATATACGAATTCGTCGAATTTATTTGTTTTCATAAGCTTTGATAATGTCAATAACTATTTTGTGACGAACAACGTCGTTTTTGGAGAAACGGACAAAAGCCATATTCCTTATACCTTTTAATATTTTCTCCGCTTCCGTTAGTCCTGAAACCACATTTGACGGCAAATCTATCTGAGTTACGTCACCGGTAATAACAGCCTTTGAATTGTATCCTATCCTTGTTAAAAACATTTTCATCTGCTCTGATGTTGTATTTTGCGCTTCATCAAGTATTATGAAAGCATCGTTTAATGTCCTGCCTCTCATAAAAGCAAGAGGAGCAACCTCAAGATAAGATTTCTCCGTTAGCTTGATTACCTCTTCAACACCGAGCATATCGTTAAGAGCGTCATACAGAGGCCTTAAATAAGGATTTACCTTTTCTACCATGTTTCCGGGCAAAAATCCAAGCTTTTCTCCTGCTTCCACTGCAGGTCTCGTGAGAATCACTTTACCAACTTTTCCGTGAGTAAAATATGACAGAGCCAGAGCAATGGCAAGGTATGTCTTTCCTGTGCCTGCGGGTCCTATTCCAAATGTAACAACATTGTTTTTAATTGATTCTATGTAAATTTTCTGAATTAAGGTTTTAGGAGATATAAAGCGTTTTTTTCTCGAACGGTTTATGGGAATCGTAGAAAGGAAAATATCTTTGAAAGACACTTCAGGATTATTTTTGTGGCACATGTAAAGATCGTCTATTTTGTCATAAACAAAATCATAACCTGAGTTAATAAGCTCATTTAATTTATCGAAAAAATGCGAGATATTTTCAACATCGCTTTCATTGCCTTCTATTTTGAACACTTTTCCTTTCAAATGTATTTTAACATTGAAAAGTCCGGATATATATTTGAGATTTCTGTTAAACTCTCCGGAAATATTAAATGCTTTACCGTCGCTCCCTATTTCGAATTCCGCTATTATTTTTAAACTCCCAATTTAATTTTATCACCAATTTATTATATTAACACAAAATTATTTTAATTGCAAAAAAATTCAAATATGGTATTATAAAAAGGTTTTCGGAGAAACTTATTATTTAAAATATTCGGAGGAGTTTATGAAAGTGCCTGAATTAAGATTAGTTGCATGGGAGCTTACAAGAAGTTGCAACCTTAACTGTATCCATTGCAGAGCAGCAGCTGAAAAGGGTCCATACGAAGGGGAGCTGTCCACTGATAAAGTCTATGAAATTATGGACGGAATCGAAAAAATAGGCAAACCGATTATAATCCTTACAGGCGGTGAACCGCTTCTTAGGGAAGATATTTTTGAAATTGCAAAATACGGTGACAAAAAAGGTTTCAGAATGGTTATGGCAACAAACGGAACCCTTATTAACGAAGAGAACATGAAAAAAATGATTGATTCGGGCATTCAAAGAATCAGTTTGAGCATTGACGGCTCCACACCTGAACAGCACGATGATTTCAGAAAAGTAAAGGGTGCGTTTCAATCGGTTATGGATGCAATTGAAATATGCAAAAAATTCAATATGCCTTTTCAGATAAACACAACTATTACCAAAATCAATATTAATGAAATTCCTGCCATACTTGAGCTGTCAGTTGCCAAAGGAGCTGCGGCGCTGCATATATTTCTTCTTGTGCCAACAGGAAGAGGCAAAGAGCTTGCAGAGCAGGAAATTCCTCCCGAAGAATACGAAAGAATTTTAAACTGGTTTTACGACCAGCACAATAAGGTGCCTTTGCAATTAAAAGCTACTTGTGCACCGCATTACTACAGAATTTTGCGTCAAAGAGCAAAAGAAGAAGGTAAAAAAGTTGATTTCACCACTTTCGGACTTGATGCGGTTACAAAGGGATGTCTCGGAGGAAAAGGATTCTGTTTCATTTCACACACGGGAATTGTCCAGCCTTGCGGCTATCTTGAAGTTAATTGCGGTGACGTTAATCTTGAAACGTTTGATAATATTTGGAAAGAGAGTAAAATTTTCAACGAGTTAAGATACGAAGACGGTTATCACGGCAAGTGCGGAATATGCGAATACAGAAAAGTTTGCGGTGGATGCAGGGCAAGAGCTTATGAAGTTACAGGAAACTATCTCAATGAAGAACCTTACTGTATCTATACTCCGAAAAAAATGGAAAAAGCATGATTTTTCGATAATGTCATGAAAATATTCATTACAGGTGCCACCGGTTTCGTAGGCAAAAACATTATTGAGGCACTCTCTTCAAAATACCATATATACGCTTTGGTTAGAGATATTGCTCATGTTTCTTTCAATAATTCAAACATTAATATTATTGAAGGAAATTTGTTCAATCTTGGAAAAGCGTATGAAATTGAAAACATTGATGTTGTTATCCATATTGCAGGAATTACCAAATCTCTCCATGAGCACAGCTACTTCAAAATCAATGCACGAGGCACTTACGAAGTTATCAAGCTTGCCAAAAATAAAAAAGCAAAACAATTTATACTTATCAGCAGCCTTGCAGCAGCAGGTCCGGCTGCTTCTGGAGAGCCTTTAACCGAAGCGATACCGCCCAAACCTGTTTCAACATACGGCAGAAGCAAGCTTCTCGGGGAAATTTACCTTAAAAATTCAGGTCTTACATACACCATTATCCGACCTCCCGCAATCTTTGGTCCATGGGACAAAGATATTTTTACCTATTTTAAAATGGTTAAAAAGGGGCTTACTCTTACTTCAGGTTCAAAGGACAAACTTTACAGCCTCGTATATGTAAAGGATATTGCGGAATTTGTTGCAAAAACCATCTTAAACCGAACAGCATTTAACGAAACATTTTTCATAGGTTACACCTCTTTTTTTACAATTAAAGACATTCTCTCGTTTATTAAAAAATCACTTGAAAAGAAAACGGTAAACATTAATCTTCCCGAATATTTCACAAAACTAATATACTATCCCATGCAGTTGTTTTACATTTTAACAGGAACGCCTCCTTTACTAAATAAAGATAAACTTAACGAAATAAAACAAAAATTTTGGATATGCACTCCTGAAAAAGCTTTTGACAAACTGAATTTCAAACCTGGACTTTCTCCTGAAAAAGCTTTTAAAGAAACAGCCCAATGGTATGTGAAAAACAAATGGCTCTAAATCTTGTTGACAAACTTACATTGTTATACCTTATTCTCGTTGGAGGATTAATAATTGTTTTTGGTGAAAACCTTCCGTATTTTCATAAAATTTGCACTATTCACCTGTTAACGATTTTAGCGCTCCTTATCTTTTACTTTGTTACATACAAATTCAATCTGAAATTTATCAGAGACTGGTATCTTATTATAATTGTAACTTTTTTATACGAAGAAACAGGTTATTTGAATCAAATGATATTTCACGGGTTTTGGGATAACTACATTTCTGTCGTTGAACACGCGGTTTTTAATTGTGACCTTGGAAAAATAATGATTTCTCATTTCAATTCGTTTCTCATCAATGAAATTATGTATTTTTTTTATTTCAGTTACTATCTTATCATTCCCGTTCTCGGAGTAATCATATATTTCAAAAAGGGAAGAAAAGAATTTCATATTTTTCTCTTTACATTAATGCTAACCTATTATGTTTGTTACATTCTTTACATTTTCATCCCCATTGCAGGTCCTTTCGAATATGAAAGCGTGCGGATAAAAGGTTTTTTTTTCCACCGTATAATACATTTTTTTTATGAACACGGCGAGTTGCCAGGCTCGGCAATGCCAAGCTCCCACGTTGCAATAGCACTTGTGGTTCTCATATATTCCAAAATATTTAGAATTGGATTTCCAGTTTTTCTTTTAATATTTACAATGCTGACAATTTCCACAATGTATCTGCGCTACCACTATTTTCTTGATGTTGAAGCGGGAATTATTACCGGAATTATCTGTTTTTCATTAAGCATTGACATTATCAGAAGAAAAAAAACAATACATTTTTAAGGTTAAATTTTTGGAAAAAACAATTTACACCAAATACCTTATTTTTATTAATCCTCTTTCAAGTGTGGCTAAAAAGAGAAAATTTCATTTAATAGAAAATTTTTTTAAATCTCGCTCTCTTTACTGTAAAACTTTTTTCTCCGAATATGCGGGACACATGCCTCTACTGGTAAAGGAAACTTTACAAAAAGAATATTCTCAAACAGAAAAAATTACCGTAATTGCCGTGGGAGGAGATGGTACTCTTAAAGAGGTTTGTCAGGGAGTAATAGATTTTGGGAATGCTAATATTTACATAGGTTATATTCCCTCTGGGACTGCAAATATAATGGCGAAAGAACTCGGAATATCCGGCTCCATTGAAAGCATGTGCCAGATAATTTTACAGTGCAAAAAAATTTCAAACATTAAAATGGCAATTGCAGATAATATATATTTCCTTTTTACCCTTGGAATAGGATTTGACGGGATAACGGTCAAAAAAGTAAATCTCAGATTAAAAAAAATGATAGGAGGCGGCGCTTACATTGTCAGTGCATTAAAAGCCTTGTTTCACTGCCGCAATTCAGAACAGTTCAGGATAATTATAGACGGTAAAGGTTTTACCGCGAGAAGCGTTGTAATAAACAGAGCGGAAAGATATGCCGCTGATTTAAAAGTTTTCAGAGGAACAAAATTATCAAGCAATGAATTTAACATTCTCATTCTTAAAAAAGTAAATATTTTAATCCTGTTAACTATAATATTCAAATCTTTATTGCGACAACACAATCTCCACGAAAAAAACTTTTTCTTTGTCAAAGGAAAAGAGATAATGCTGAAAAGCTGTTATGAAATATCTTGCCAAATAGACGGAGATACCCTTCCCTTCACTCCGAAAAAAATAACACTTTCTTCAAAATCGGTAAATATCATAACTCCTTAGTTGTGGAGTTGTGGCATTTTAATTGCTACTTCCGTATAAAAACATAACGGAGGTTAAAATTGTCAAAAATTTCACTGTTCGGCAGCCAAATAGAAATGTTAACCCTCTCTATGGATATAAGAGGTAAAATACACGATGCGGTTACATCCAACATTGCAAATATTAATACTCCCGGCTACAAATGTAAAAATATAGATTTTCAACATGAATTCAATAAAATAGTTAACAGGGAAAAATTAATGGATTTGAAAACCACAAACAGCAGACACTTCAAAATGACACTTGAACCTTCGGACTCGTCAAAGGTTGATATCGAGCATTGCACAAACAAAATAATAGGCAATGACAAAAATAACGTTGATCTTGACAATGAAATGGCAAAATTGTCAAAAAATCAGGTTCTTTACAATATTGACAGTCAAATTCTTGTCAAAGAATTTAAAATTTTAAAAGATGTAATTATGCAAGGAGGTAAATAATGAGTTTCTTGGATGCAATTAATGTGGCAGCTTCGGGGCTTACTTCGGAAAGATTGAGAATTAACGTGATAAGCAGCAACATTGCAAATATTAATACCACACGAACACCTGAAGGGGGACCTTACAAACGTAAAGACGTAGTTTTCGAAGCAGAGCCTCTTGAAAAAGGTTCATTTGAAAACGAGCTTGAAAACTCAATGGTAAGCGAAAAAGTTAAAGTAACCGAGATAGTGGAAGATCCTCGTCCACCCATAATGAAATACGAACCCGGGCATCCTGATGCAGATGAAAACGGTTATGTAAAATATCCCAACATTAACATAATGGAAGAGATGGTTAATTTGATAAATGCATCAAGAAGCTACGAAGCAAATGTAACAACCATGAAAGCTACAAAAGCTATGGCAATGAAAGCTCTCGATATTTTGAGAACATAATTTGTCGGAGGTGAAAAATGATTGATAAAATTTCAGGAAATAATCTTCTCATAAACGAATCATTATCATCAAAAAAAAATACGGGGAAAGTGCCAAGTTTTGCGGATACATTGAAAGACTACATAAAAAGCGTCAATGACGACCAAATTGCAGCAAAAGAATCCATAACCAAATATCTGAGAGGAGAAACAAAAGATATACACTCAACTGTTATAAGCATAGAAAAAGCCGATATTTCCTTGCAGCTTATGCTTCAGTTGAGAAATAAGGTAATAGAAAGCTTTCAAGAAATTATGAGAATACAGATATAAAAAACTATAAATTTATCTTGACTTTGAACCTTTAACAATACAATACATCTGAAAGGAGTTATTAAATGCCTGATTTTGTAAAAGGGACATTGGAAAAATTTAACAAACTTCAAACAACCAACAAATTTTTGATCATAGGCGGTTTAACCTTTTTAATAAGCTGCTTCATAGTTTTAATGATTTTAACGAACAGTAAATCTTACGCACCTCTTTTTTATAACATTACTGCAGCACAATCGGGGGATGTTATAGATTTTCTTAAGAAACAGAGAGTCCCTTTTAAAATTAACGATAAATCAGGTTTAATAGAAGTGCCTAAAAACGAAGTATATCAAATCAGAATGCTTCTCGCCAAATCCGGTTTTCCCGGCAATAGC
>CAZLFW010000002.1:0-3383 GCA_964559045.1 uncultured bacterium | reverse complement strand
GGGTGCAACCTTGTTTTTCACGGTTTTTACCCTTGTTCTGCTTCCTACGGCATCAGCACCCTTTTTAAGAGTGGCAATTTTTCTAATATCCAACCTTAAAGAAGAATAAAATTTAAGGGCATTTCCGCCAGTAGTGGTTTCCGGATTGGCACCGAAACCAAAAGTGTTTATTTTCATTCTTATTTGATTTATAAAAATAAGTATGGTGTTGGTTTTATTGATTAGAGCGGTTAATTTTCTTAAAGCTTTTGACATGAGCCTTGCCTGCAATCCTATCTGCGAATCTTCCATTTGTCCCTCAAGCTCTGCTTTTGGCACAAGTGCAGCAACAGAATCCACAACAATAATGTCAACAGCATTACTTCTTACCAATATTTCGCAGATTTCAAGAGCATCCTCACCGCAGTCAGGCTGTGAAAGCAGTATATCATTAACATTAACTCCGAGTTTTTTTGCATAATTCAAATCAAGCGCATGTTCCGCATCAATATACGCTGCAACACCGCCTTCTTTCTGAGTTTCCGCAACAATGTGAAGAGCAAGGGTTGTTTTACCCGAAGATTCAGGACCGAATATTTCAGTAATTCTTCCTTTGGGAACTCCACCTATGCCTATTGCAAGGTCAAGAGTAATAGAGCCTGAGCTAACAGAAGGAATATTAACAACAGCATCTTTCTCCCCCAACTTCATTATGGAACCTTTTCCAAACTGTTTTTCTATTTGGAAAAGTGCGGAATTTAATGCTTCACCTTTTTTATCCATATCATTCCCCTTTAATTTAATTATTCTATAACATATAAAAATAACTGAGAAAGGTCAAGATAAATAATACGGGGATTAAGGTTGGGAATCTTATACCAGCTCAACTTACAACACCAAAAAAGTTAATGGAACAGACTACAAAAATGAATGTCGGAAGATTAAGGAGAGGTGCTGTAACGCACCTCTCCTTTTTATCACTGCTTTGTCCATATATCAAAAAATACATCTTTAAAACTGCCGTTTGTCCCTTCGATGCCTGCCACTCCATACTTGTTATTCTCTTTATTTAAGAGATAAAACTTAACATTCAGCTCATTGGTAAAAAGTGTTAGAGTCATATTGTCATTACTTAAACTATAGTTGAAATTAAAATCTTCATCTCCGCTGTATACGCCTGTTCCATTATCAAAAAATGTCAATGTCTCTGTTTTATTATCATCAACAATAACAAAAGTTCCCGTCATATTATCGGGAAACTGCTTTGCTGCAACCCATTTTTCCAAAGAAGTTTCATTTAAATAATTTTCATCTGGAAAATGGTTGTCAACAAACAATACATCACTTTGGTTGTCAAAAGCAAGCAGTCTGCAATAGGTTCCGTCACTTAAACCAAGCCACCCCGTTGTATTGTCAATACTCCATGTAAGATTATCCACGGAAACATTATCCTCTTCTCCGTTTATATAAACAAGACTCGAATTATTGTCAAAAAAAGCTAAACCGTCAAAACCGTCTTCGTCAAATATACCTGCTATTTTATTTTTAAAATCAATATCCTTGAATGTCTTCTTAAAAACTTTTCGCTTTGAAAAAAACGGATATATGGAGTTTGTCCCATCGGCACCTGTTTTTCTTATTATCCCTGAGGCAAATAAATCATTACTCCAAAGTATATAAACTTCCATAATTGTTCCGTTGGAATACTCTCTAACTATCCCTCCTAAATGATTTAAATACCAAGAGAATACTCCTTTTTGGACAAACACTTTTGCAGGGGAAAAATATTCGAAATATTTACCTGTGCCTTTTCCTGTTGCATTATCAATTGGATTGGAAATAAAAAAAGCTTCCTTGCCAAAAGGATAGAGTACGAACCCGAAATTTTTGAGTTTATCCATACATTTTTGACATTTTCTAACCTTGCTATAGGTAATGTTAAAAGAATCAAGAAAAGCTGTCCCTTGATACCTAACAACTTTAACCCTCATAGAATCTATTCCATTGGCAATTAAAAATATCAATGCTCCGAATTTTTCGCCGTCTTTGTCAATATATTCGGTTATAATGGTTCCGTTATCTATTTTCCATTTTCCCTTTAAATTTATGACGTTTTTTGTAGACTTTATAAATTTATAAAATTCAACTGTGTTATTGTCATAAAACTTTATAATTTTATTGAAAAACTTTCCAATGGAAATAAGCACGGTATCTGAAACATATTCAGGCTTAAAAGGAAAAAATTTCCCTTTTTCAATGCTTTCAACAGAGCTGTTATCAAATATTTTAAAAAACATATCTTTTTTTAAATTGGAAAGACCGGACATTTGTTTAATGCCTGGAAGTAAATTAGGAGAAAATTTATCCGCATTTAAAGTTGCATAATACTTCTTTGCAATCTCAACTGCTTTACTTGCAATTAAACTTTGCAGAGCCTGAAAGTCAGGTGTTGCTCCTTCTGCAATTTGATCAACCGCTTTTTTTACAACAAAATGCATTACAGCATTAGCCGCTTTTATAATAACATCTGCTGTAACAGGAGGATAATTAATTTCTGCTGGAATCTGAGCAGCCAACTGACTGTCAATCTGAGTAAGAATATTTACGTTTAAAGCTCCTTTTACAAGATTTGCATACGGCAAAAGATATTTATCAATTGTTTCATTGTCAAAATCTTCATATTTAACCCAAAACCCGTTTTTACCCATTTTTTTCAAAATATTCATAAATCCCGTAAGCATCATATTGGCTCTGAGCTTTTCAAAATCACTGTCAATTAATGCTGAAACAACTTTATTTTTCAAATCTTTCATAGGATTCTTTTTAAAATCTTCCATTGTGATATTTATTCCCGCTTTTGCAAGAATATCAATAACCTGCTGCTTTGTTAACCCGTTTGCAACAAGAGTGGTTAAAGGAGAAGCAATACATCTTTCCGTTGAAGTATCGCACATATCAAGAGTTGTTTTTAAAACACCATCAAAGACTTCTCCGTCTTCGGAACCCTGCTCTATCATTGTAATAATTGAGTCGGGAGAAAGAGGTGTTGAAAAAGTAAACTCCCCGTTTTCATTTGAAGGATTAGAATATTGCTCACCTTCGTCAGGAACACCGTTACCGTTTTTGTCTTCAAAAAATACCGCACCTTCTATATAAGGGTCAACAGCAATAAAAGTAAATCCAGGAGGAGAAATTGAAACATCACCTGTTGCATTTATCCAAAAACCTTCACCAGAGCTTATAGTAGATAACTGCGACAAACCGTAATTTTTTATCAGGTTGCTAATATCACTGTTAGGACTGAATATTTTCCAAGTATTGCCCCCCCATTTCCAAACAGTTGATATATTATCATTTGTAAGTTGGGATGTTGAAATTGTAGTATCTGCCAATTTCAAAGAAGC
>CAZLFW010000001.1:0-5008 GCA_964559045.1 uncultured bacterium | reverse complement strand
ATTTAAAACATATTTTTCTATATTTACCATTTTTAAAAATTTATCATTTGAAAACATATGAATACTATGATATAATTTTTTCGTTAAAAATTTTACGAGGAGATAACTATGAAAATAATTCTTCCTGTTGCAGGCAAAGGCACTCGTCTCAGGCCTCACACTTACACAAAAGCCAAATCACTTGTTACTGTTGCAGGCAAAACAGTGCTTGAGCATATTATGAACAATCTTCTTAAAATAAAAGATATTGAAGAGTTTATATTTATTGTGGATAAAAACGGCAATCAGATAGAGCGCTTCATTGATAAAAAATATCCTGATGTAAAATGCAGATACATTGTGCAAAAAGAGCGTAAAGGACCTGCACATGCAGTGTGGTTAGCCAAAGAAGCTGTTGGAGACAGCGACCTTCTCATAGTGTTTAACGATACCATGTTTATTACCGATTTAACCAAAATAGATGAAATCTCGGAAAATTTCGACGGACTCATTTATTCCAAAGAAGTTGAAGATTACAGAAGATTCGGAGTTAACATTGTAAAAGACAATGTAATAGTTGATATGGTTGAAAAGCCAGACAAACCTGTTTCAAACCTTGCTCAGGTGGGACTTTATTATATGAAAAACGGCAAAGCTCTTATGGACGCAATTCAAGAATCCATTGACAATTCCATGCTTGTCAAAGGAGAATACTACCTTCCCACAGCTTTTAAAATAATGATAAAAAAGGGATTCAAGCTCGGTGCTCCCACAATTGACGAATGGCTGGACTGCGGCACAAGAGAGACCCTTTTGAATACCAACAGGTATCTACTTGAAAAATTTAACAATAACTTTTGCAGCACGTGCAAAAACAGCATAATTGTTCCGCCTGTGTTCATTGACAAAGGAGTGGAGATAGAAAATTCAGTTATAGGACCTTACGTATCTGTCGGAGAAAACGCCAAAATTATGAATTCGATAATTAACGATTCCATAATAAATGCTAACACTTTAATTAAAAAAGTTATTTTTTCCGGCTCGTTAATCGGTGAAAATGCCAACATAGAGGGTAATACAAATTCTCTCGACATTGGAGACAATTCTATTGTAAAGCTTTAGAATCAATAATCACATTGTCTCCTTTTATTATAATTACCCTGAAATCTTTTATATTTTTGAATTTTTTGTAATATTTTTCAAAAAATAATTTTTCTCCCATTACAAATATTGCTGTTGCAAGTCCGTCGGCAATAAACGCTTTATCCGCAATTACGGTAACGCTGTGAACTTTTCGTGCGGGATAACCTGTAAAAGGATTTATAATATGGTGGTATATTTTACCGTTTTTTATAAAATATCTTTCATAATCTCCAGATGTGACTATAGCTTCGTCTCCCGCGTTAACCACTTTTATTATATCGGATTTATCGTGGGATAACGGGTTTCGTATACCCACTCTCCAAAATGTATTTTCCGATTTTAATCCTATGAATCGAATATCACCTCCTGCATTCACAACCGCTTTTGATATCCCCACGGATTTCAAAAATTCAATTGCCTTATCTATAATGTATCCTTTGGCAACAGCTCCCACATCAATTGAAACACCTTTTTTGCAAATGTAAACAGTGGAATTGTCTCTGTCAATTAATATAAAATCGGTCCCTTTAAGTTCAAGAGATTTTTCAATTGATTTTTCTGACGGAAGATGCGCATGGCCAGAGGCAAAACCCCATAAGCGCAATGTGCTGCCTATTGATATATCAAGAAAATTACCGGTTTTTTTACATAGTCTTTTACTTTCGGTTAAAAAATCAAGAGTAACCGCACTTACTTTAACAGGTTTTATCCCGGCATTGGAATTTATCTTGAAAATTTCGCTTCTATTGTCAAAATTGTTTAAAATCAGAGACAGCTTGCGCATTTTTTCAAAAGCTTTATTAACAATGTTTTCAAGCTTCTTTTTGTTATTGCCGTAAACTTTAACGGTTACAACGGTATCCATTAAAATTTCCGTTTTTTCAGAGGGAATAAGAAATTTTTCTTTATGAAAGAGATAGGTAAATATTACACCGGCGACTATGAATACCAGCACCAGATTCTTTTTTAACATAACTTTTTGTAACAAAATATTGTTTTTTTGGCAAATATATTTTATAGAGGGAAAATTTTCCTGAAAGGTGAATTAAAATGAAAGGCAAAACTGTTAAAGAAACAAGCATTGTAATGTCACAAATAATGCAGCCTCAAGATGCCAATCCAATGGGCAATGTTCACGGAGGCATTATAGTAAAGCTTATTGACAACACGGCAGGTGCCGTAGCTTTTAGACACGCAAGAAGCAATGCGGTTACAGCCTCAATGGATAAAATAGATTTTCATAATCCTGTTTTTGTGGGAGACTTGCTAATATTAAAAGCAAGCCTGAATATGGTGGGAAAAACATCCATGGAAATAGGCGTAAGGGTTGAAGCTGAGAACCTTATTACAGGAGAAATAAGGCACACAGTAAGTGCTTATTTGACATTTGTGGCACTTGATGAAAAGGGTAAACCCAAAGAAATTCCACCTTTGATATTGGAAACCGAAGAAGACATTAGACGAAATTGCGAAGCTAAAATAAGGAAAGAAGAAAGAGCGAAAATAATCAAAAAAACCAATAAATGTTAGGGGGAGATATGTATTATTTAAAAATAAAAGAGTTTTTTGCAGCAGCTCATAATCTGCTGAATTACAACGGCAAATGTGAGGCGTTACACGGACACAACTGGAAAATAGAGGCTACGATTTCTGGAAACAAGCTTGATAAAGCGGGAATGCTTATTGATTTTAAAATTTTAAAAGAATTTCTCAATGAAATACTTGACACTCTTGACCATAAATACCTTAATGAACTTGATTTTTTTAACGGAATGAGTCCATCTTCAGAATTTATAGCCAAATATATTTTTGAAGAACTTGAAAAGAAATTAAAAAACACAGATGCTAATGTATTTGAAGTTTGTGCATGGGAATCCTCCACTTCATGCGCAATTTACAGGAGGCAGTAATTGGGTAATTTAAAAGACATTCAAAATATGAAAGACGAAAGAAACATTTCCATAGACAAGGTGGGAGTGAAAAACATTAACTATCCCATAATAGTTCTTGATAAAGTAAAGAAGCATCAGCATACTGTTGCATCAATTAACATGTTTGTGAATCTGCCGCATCATTTTAAAGGAACACACATGAGCAGATTTATAGAGGTGCTTAACAAATACCGACATGAAATAGGAATCAGTAATTTCGATGAAATTCTCAATGAAATGCAGGAGAAACTTGAAGCGGAATCAGCTCATCTTGAAGTTTCTTTTCCGTATTTTATGGAAAAGGAAGCTCCTATTACCAAATCAAAAGGGCTTATGGAATATCAATGTATGTTCATAGGCAGCAAAAAACGTGGAGAAGACATTGACTTTATAATAAAAATCAAAGCTCCGGTAACTTCTCTGTGCCCATGTTCCAAAGAGATAAGCGAATTCGGAGCGCATAACCAAAGGAGTGAAGTTACCGTTACTTTCAAATTTGAAAAATTTATCTGGATTGAAGATATTGTTGAGATAATAGAATCTTGCAGCAGCTCTCCGGTTTATTCCATTCTCAAACGTCCCGACGAAAAATACGTTACTGAAAAAGCTTATAACAATCCTATGTTTGTAGAAGATATGGTGAGAGAACTTGCAGCCAAGTTAAAAGAAGTCGAGGAAATTACATGGTTTACCGTTGAAGCGGAAAACTTTGAAAGTATACACAATCACAGTGCTTATGCTCTTATAGAAAGCAACAATATTTAAGACCTTTGCACAATAAAAAACTCAAGTTTTGCACCTTTGAAAAACAAGGATTTGCAAATTATATTTAATGATATCAACTAATTCTTTTAATTCGTCACAAAAAAATGTATAGTTTGACTCCAAATTTTCAAATAATGAGAGAGCATACTACTCCAAGTTGTCAAGACAATTTTTTTTAAAATTTTAATTCTTTTTTTATTATCATTTTCTAAGTCAGTTTTTTATTTTCTTTAAATATTCTTTAAATGAAACTTTTTCTTTAGATACTTCCATTGGCACTTTATAATCCAAACTTTATAGTTTCATTTACAACTTATTTCTGTTAAATTGGGGGATTATAGTCTTGTATAATCTAAAATTTCACACATTTAAAGGATAATAATTTGCATAAAATTTAGAGAAGGCAGTTTATAAGCCGGATTCTGTTCCTCTTTACAAAGAGGCGGTAGTCATTCATCTAAATATACAGTTGCCTGCATATTTTAGCAGCCTACCCGGAGATATTGAGGAGAGCTTCTCAATCTCCCTATTTGGCCTTGCACCAGGTGGGGTTTGCCATGCCATAAGTGTCACCACTTATGCGGTGAGCTTTTACCTCGCCTTTTCACCCTTACCCCGCACATATTAAAAGGTGTTAAATTATGCTAATATGTAAAACAATACTTTTTTAAGAAAGTTTCATTGTGTGTAATTTTAAATTTTCTACTTCAAAACTTTCAAATAAGTGCGGGGCGGTATGTTTTCTGTGGCACTTTCCTTCTGTTACCAGAAGTTGCCGTTAGCAACCACCTTGCTCTCTGGTGTCCGGACTTTCCTCCTGAAAAAAATCAGGTGACTACCCAACTGCCTTCTCCAATTAAATCATAAACAAAAAAGAAAAAAAATCAAGTAAAAATTCTTTAAAACTGCAATATTATAATCCTCCAAAAAATTTTTAATTTCTTGGGGGATTATATAATATATGCATCAAATTTCGCACCTTTGAGAGATAAGGATTTGCAAATTATATTTAATAATATCAAGTAATTCTCTTAATTTATCACAAAAAAGTGTGTAGCTTGACTCCAGATCCTCAAATAATGACAATATTAGATTTAAAAAATTTTCCGTACAACACAGCATATTCACTTCCTCTATTTCATATTTCAGTTTTTCAAATATACTCCCTTTGTATCTGACGTCTCCATTAA